>DASVIU010000067.1:0-5517 GCA_036386275.1 Bacteroidota bacterium
GGGTAGGCAAGACGGTCATCATACAGGAACTGATACACAACATTGCGAAGCAGCACGGCGGACTCTCCGTCTTCGCCGGCGTGGGTGAACGGACGCGCGAGGGGAACGACCTCTGGCTCGAAATGAAAGGGACCGGGGTGATCGACAAGACCGCCCTCGTGTTCGGACAGATGAACGAGCCTCCCGGTGCCCGCGCACGCGTGGGCCTCACAGCGCTTACGATCGCGGAATATTTCCGCGAAGAAGAAGGGCGCGACGTGCTCCTGTTTATCGACAATATCTTCCGGTTCGTCCAGGCGGGGTCCGAAGTATCCGCCCTCCTCGGCCGCATGCCCTCGGCCGTCGGCTACCAGCCGACGCTTGGTACGGAAATGGGTGAGCTGCAGGAACGGATCACCTCGACAAAGAAAGGGTCCATCACATCGGTCCAGGCAATCTACGTGCCGGCGGACGATCTCACCGACCCCGCTCCTGCGACGGTGTTCTCACACCTGGACGCGACAACGGTCCTCAGCAGGCAGATTGTGGAGCTCGGCATCTACCCGGCGGTCGATCCGCTTGATTCCACCTCCCGCATACTCGAGCCGGGTATCGTGGGGGAGGAGCATTATGCGGTGGCGAAGCGGGTCAAGGAGATCCTCCAGACATACAAGGATCTGCAGGACATCATCAGCATCCTGGGCATGGACGAACTCTCCGACGAGGACAAGCTGACGGTTGCGCGTGCGCGCAAGATCCAGAAGTTTCTCTCCCAGCCGTTCCACGTCGCCGAAGAGTTCACCGGTTTGCCCGGAAAGTACGTGAAGCTCGAGGACACGATCAGGAGTTTCAAAGAGATCATCGCCGGCGAGCACGACGATCTCCCCGAGGCTGCGTTCTCCATGGTCGGGGCGATCGAAGAGGCGGTGGCAAAAGCGAAACAACTTCAGGCGGCATAAGCGCCCATGGACGAAAGGTCTTTTTCGCTTGAAATAATCTCACCGAACCGTGTTGTCTTTCAGGGAGAGGCGACGAGCGTCACCGCGCCCGGGACCCTGGGGGGATTCCAGGTCCTCTTCAATCATGCGCCGCTCCTTTCTTCGCTGGAAGTCGGACCTCTGAAGGTGAAAGACACGCAGGGGGTGGACGCGGTCTATGCCACCGGCGGGGGATATCTCGAAGTGCGGGAGAACAACGTGGTCGTCCTTGTCGAGAGCGCGGAAAAGCCGGAAGAGATCGACGTCGAGCGCGCCCGTGCAGCGCGCGCCCGTGCGGAAGAGAGGCTGAAGTCCCACGATCCGTCATTCGATCTCGTGCGCGCGGAACTCGCCCTGGCCCGGGCACTGAACAGATTGCGCCTGGCCGGACGTCACTGACACCGGAGAGACCGTATCCCCGCGTCCGAGCCCGTATGTATCAGGAGCCGTTTCGTTGACATTTCCACGGCTATGGGCTATATTTTCGGCTGGATTCCCGTGCTCCCCACTCAGTGAACCGCATGGATAACGACACAGTCCTGCTCCTCAAGAGGCTCCAGCAGCGCTTCGTCGGGGAAGGGCACCGTGTGCAGGGGGAAATGATGGGGAAGGTGTCCGATCGGATTGCCGCATCCGCGGATCTCGACCTCGCGCTGGAACGCCTCTATTCCCTGCAGGGATGGGATACGATAGCACTCCGGCTCATGTGGTACGCGAAGCGGGCGCGTTCGGGGGCCACAGGCAGCCGGCGCGATGCGCTTATCGATTTCCAGGTCGAGGAGCTGCACGGCCTGCTCATGGCTGCCCCGCAGGCGACTTCCCCGGATCCTCCCCCCCCGCGCCAACCCGGTGGAAACGTCCTCACCGGGGAGGCCTTCGAGGCCCTGCACCATTTCAATACCGCGCTCGAAGAGCTCAAACGTTCGGCGTTCGAGGGAGAGCGGTTCCAGGGTATGCGCGAAGGGCTCGTTGATTCCGCGCTCTCGCACGCCGGACGGCTCCACCAGGTCTCGTCGGCTTCCGGGAATGAGACCCTCGCCCAGTTTGCCGCGACGTTTTCCCTTTTCCTCCGCTACGTGATCGAACGCGACCTGTTCGACGATGTCCGCGTCGCCCACCTGATCGACAACGCCAGCCAGTCGCTCCAGGGACTCCTGGAGAGCTTGGGGACGGAGGACTACGGCGCATTGCTCCAGACGATCGACATGCTTCAGAACCCGGAAACACTTCTCGAATAACGCGGCAGGGACAATGGCAAAAACGTGCGGAGTAATCATGGCCGGAGGCATCGGAACCCGTTTCTGGCCCCGGAGCCGGGAGAAGTTCCCGAAACATCTTCTGCAGATCGTCGGGAAGGACACGATGATACAGAACACGGTGAAGCGCCTGGACCCGCTGGTGCTCCCGCACGATACGTTCGTCGTGACAAACAAGCTCCAGAAGTCCCACGTGATGAAGCAGCTTCCCCAGATACCGGAGGAGAACATCATCGTGGAGCCGGTCGGGCGGAACACAGCCCCCTGCATAGGTCTTGCCGCGCTTCACGTCAGGAGAACGAATCCCGACGCCGTCATGGTCATCCTTCCCGCCGATCATATCATCCGTGACGAGGCGGAATTCCACCGGGCCCTGAACCTTGCCGTCGACACCGCCCGCGAATCTTCAAGCCTCCTGACCATCGGGATCACGCCGACACATCCCGAGACCGGGTACGGCTACATCCAGTTTGTGAACGACGATAAAGCGGAGAACCCGTACCGCGACAGGGGGGTCCTGAAGGTCAAGGCGTTCGCCGAGAAGCCGAACCTGCAGACCGCTGAACGGTTTCTGGCAAGCGGCGATTTCCTGTGGAACAGCGGCATGTTCGTCTGGCGCGTGGATGCCATACTCCAGCAGATCCAGGCCTGCCTCCCCGACCTGTTCGAGCAGTTGCAGAAAATCGACGCGGCGATCGGTGGTCCCCATTACCAGCAAACTCTCGAGACCGCGTACGGGATGATTCGCGGGATCTCGGTCGATTACGGCGTGATGGAAAAATCGGAGAACGTGTATGTTATCCCGGGATCGTTCGGGTGGAACGACCTCGGGTCCTGGGACGAGGTGTTCAGGGTCTCGGGGAAGGACGACAGCGGTAACTCGATCACCGGGAAGGTGATTCAGAAGGACACGAAGAACTCCTACATTTACTCGCCGGACAAGGTCGTCGCGACCGTGGGTGTCGAGGATCTCATCATCGTCAACACCGATGATGCCCTCCTGATATGCAAGCGGGGGAGGTCCCAGGACGTCAAGGAAGTGTCGGACTACCTAAAACGGAAACAGATGAACGAATACCTCTGACCGATGCCTTCAATGCGGAGGACGGCCGTGCTCTTCCTTCCGGCGCTGCTTTTCATCGCCGGGTGTGGCAGCGGGTCCCCCCGCTTCACGTCGAAGGACCGGCCCGACCCGGCGTCCAGGGAGCCTTCCTCCTCTTCACAGCTCGAAGGAGTCGCTTCCTACTACGCAGACGATTTCAACGGACGGAAGACGGCCAGCGGCGAGCCCTACGACATGAACGACCTGACGGCTGCGCACAGGACATTGCCGTTCGGGACGAAAGTGAAGGTGACGAACCTCGATACGGGGAGATCAGTCGTTGTCCGTATTAACGACCGGGGTCCGTTCAAAGACGACCGTGTGATCGACCTCTCGCTCGGTGCCGCAAAACAACTCGGATTGATTGCCTTGGGGACGGGGCGGGTGATACTTCAGATTCTGGAACTTGGGATGCAACTGAAATGACTCCAAAGGGTCGCGGACTCGTCACCGAGCGGGACGTCCGGGGGGCGCTCGCGGAAGGAAAGCGGGCACTCGAGATTGACGCCGGGGCTCTCGTCACGCCGCTTGCGGCCGAATTTGCGTCCGCCTCCGGGATCGAGATAGTCAGACGGGTGAAGAGCGCGATTCCCGAAAAAGCCGGTCCGGTTTCTTCTCCCGAAACAAACCCCCTTCCCTCCGGGGGAAAAAAGGTCGCCTTCGGGTCAGATCATGGGGGGTTTCAGCTCAAACAAATGCTCTTGAAGCATGCCGAATCCCTGGGCTATAGCGTCATTGATCTTGGAACTTTCAACGAGGAACCCTGTGACTACCCGGATTTTGCATATGCAGTAGCCCGGGCTGTCTCCTCCGGAGAGGCATGGCGGGGAGTGGCGATCGACGGAGCAGGGATTGGCTCCTGCATGGTGGCCAACAAAGTCCCCGGCGTTCGGGCAGCCTGCTGCCACAACGAGTTCGTGGCGAGGAATTCACGGGAACATAACGACGCAAACATCCTCACCCTCGGAAGCCGGGTGACTGGAAGTGAGGTCTGCAAGGAGATTCTCCGGATCTGGCTGGAATCCTGGTTTGCCGGCGGCAGACACAAAGGGCGTGTGGACAAGATAATCGACATCGAACACCGCTATCTCAAGTAATTCAACAGGTTATACGGAAAAACCCGAGGGGCCGGTCAAAAAACCGGCCCGTTTTTTTGTGTCCTCGCGCACGACGAGAGAAAACTCCTTGACTCTCAAAGTGATTCGGGGTAGTATTGTACCGATTTATACAAGAGTGAGTCTATCTCGTTCATTGGTAGGCATTTGCTCCATGTCACAGCCCTGAACGGAACTTGGCATGGATGAGATACGTTTAAGCAAGATGACATAATATTTCGATACTCAACCATGTTTCACAATTGGCAGGAATTAATGAAGAAACCTCTCCTGACGTCGGCGTTCTTCGTGGTGACCCTGATGTGCGGGTGTACTCCGTCGAGCGAAGATATTGCCAGAAGGGCAGATGCGAATACTACCGGCAGGGAGGAGATCAGCTCGCTGGTGGGAAGCACTCAGGATTCGCCTGAATTGCTCGATGCGTCTACCGAACGATGCATCCGGAATTACGGCCCCACAATCAAACGGTATTCGGGGCGATATGGGTTCGACTGGAGGCTCGTCCTGGCGATTATGAAGCAGGAATCGAGGTTTTCACGGGGCGCAGAGAGTCAGAAAGGGGCCGAAGGGCTCATGCAGCTGATGCCCGTTACTGGGGAAGAGCTGGCCAGGAATCTGGAGCTGGATGACCTGTCCCATCCGGAACACAACATACAGGCCGGGATATTCTATCTGAGGAAGCTCTACGATCTCTTTGAGGGGTCCGGAGAAGCTGACAGGCTGAAACTGACGCTGGCTGCCTACAACGCCGGACTTTCCCGCATCATTGACGCGCAGGAACTCGCCTCGTACCTTCATGCCAGACCGGCCGAGTGGGAGGCGGTAAAAGACGCACTCCCCCTTCTCTCAAAGCGGTTTTACACGCTGCACAGAAGCGTCTGGGGGCAGGACAAGCCGAAATCAGGCTGGTTCGGCAATTCCGGGCAGACACTAAAGTACGTTGACTCGGTGATGGACTACTACGACGGCTTCAGGCTGGCGCTGAACTGAAAGTCAGGATCGATTCGGAGCCTTTCGTCTTACCCTCTTTCAGGGGAGCAGAATGGCGCAAGCAACGACGGTCGTCCAGATCCCGTCCTTGTGACCTT
>DASVIU010000068.1:0-3782 GCA_036386275.1 Bacteroidota bacterium
GCCGTTCACCACAAGGGCCTGGTAGAGCTCGTCAAAATACCATTTGTTCACAAGGAACGTGTGGACCGGAGCCAGGGCGCGGGCCACCGCATCCGCGCTGATCTTCTTCCAGTAGTATGTCGCAAATGCGGCCAGTATGCCGAGACCGGCGACCGAGAGGGACAGGAGCATCGCCGTCAGATTCAGGTGGCCGAGGACTTCCTCGAAGGCACCGGCGGAGGGGGCCGCCAGGCGAAGGGGAACGGTGCTCTCCGGCCGCTCGACCGCGCGCGCGAGCCATCCCGAGGCGCCGTCGAACGGGTTGACGCTGTAAAAGATGAAGACAGAGAGCGCCGCCAGCACGACGAGGGGGAGCGTCATCACGAGCCCCGGCTCGTGCACGTGGACGATCCTGTCCGCGTCTCTGTGCTCCCCGAGAAACGTCAGGATCACAAGCCGGAACATGTAAAACGCGGTCAGCCCGGCGACAAGGAACCCCGTCAGGGGGATGATGACGTGCCCCGTCAGGCTGCCGAACGCCAGCGTCCCGGCAAGTATCTCGTCCTTGCTCATGAACCCCGAGGTGAGCGGGACTCCCGAGATCGCGAGCGTAAACACGACAAACGTCCAGAACGTCACGGGCATTTTCGCCCTGAGTCCCCCCATGTTCCTGATGTCCTGGGGATCGGTGTCATGATCGTCCGCGTGGTGCATCGCCTGATGCATCGCATGGATGACGGACCCGGATCCGAGAAAGAGGCCCGCCTTGAACATCGCGTGCGTGACAAGATGGAAGAACCCCGCCGTGTACGCGCCGACGCCGAGCGCCATGATCATGTATCCCAGCTGGCTGATCGTCGAATACGCCAGGACCTTCTTGATGTCGTTCTGAGCGATCGCGATGGTCGCCGCGATGAACGCCGTGATCGCGCCGATATAGGTGATGACGAGGAGCGCGTCCGCGGTCATTATCGGGAAGAGGCGGGCCACCAGGTACACGCCGGCCGCGACCATCGTGGCGGCGTGGATCAGGGCGCTCACCGGGGTCGGGCCCTCCATTGCATCGGGGAGCCAGACATGGAGGGGGAACTGGGCGGACTTGCCGACGGCGCCGCAGAAGAGGAGGATGCCGGAGGCGGTCAGCCACCAGTCGCTGCCGAAGGGGAGATGCCCCCCCCTGATCCCCTCGAAAATCTCCGGGAGTGAAAACGTGTGAAACGTCATGAAGAGGATCGCGATGCCGACGAAGAAGCCGAAGTCTCCCACGCGGTTGACGACGAACGCCTTTATGGCGGCGTTCGACGCGCTCTTCTTCTCGTACCAGTGGCCGATCAGCAGGTAGGAACAGATCCCAACGAGCTCCCAGCCCACGTACAGCAGGAACAGGTTGTTCGCGAGCACGATCAGGAGCATGGAGAACGAGAAGAGCCCCAGGTACGCGAAGTACCGCGAGTAGCGTACGTCCCCCTCCAGGTAGCCGATGGAAAAGAGGTGCACGAGCGCGCTGATGAGGGTGACAACGACAAGCATGATCGCGGTCAGGTTGTCGATCGCGATACCCAGGACGATGCGGAGCGGGCCGATGCCGGGCACGTCGTGGAAGTCGATCCACGTGAAGTTCAGCGCCAGCGTGTCGCCGTGGTACAGCGTCAGTTTCCCGTAGAGGACGGTCCCGGCGAGGACCAGCGCCGCGGCGATCGCGGAGGTGGAGAGCCAGTCCCCCTGACGGGGAAGTCTCTTCCCCGCGAATATCATCACGGTAAACGCAGCCAGCGGGAGAAGCAGAATCGCGAGGGCGACCGTGAGCAGTGTGTCCTGAGCCATGGCGTTATTCTTTGAGTGAGCTCACTTCGTCGACGTTGACCGTCTGGAAGCGGTGATAGATGTTGAGGACGATCGCAAGCCCGATCGCGGCTTCCGCGGCGGCCAGGATGATCACAAAAATCGCCGCGGCCTGTCCGTCGAAATTCATGTCGGCGCTGTAGCGCGAGAAAGCGATGAAATTGATGTTCGCCGCGTTCAGGACGAGCTCCACCCCCATCAGGACCATGATGGCGTTCCTCCTGGTGGCGATCGCGTAGATGCCGAGGGCGAAGAGTACGGCGCCGACGATGAGGAAGTGGGCCAGCTGCACGTGCGGGAGCCAGCCCGCGAATTCATTCCAGAAGCTTTCGAGCGAACCCATAGAATCCTGTCCTGTCAAGAGTTCCGGTGGCGCCGGGCGGTCATCGCGGCGCCGATAAGGGCGACCAGAAGGACCACCGAAGCTATTTCAAACGGGAGCACATACGACGTCATGAGCATCTGGCCCAGGGTTCCCGTGGTGGTCTGCGGGCCCCCTGCGGCGGGGACACCGACCCCCTTCCACGTCGAGTAGCTGAGTCCTGCAAGCGTCCCCGCGACGACCGCGGCGATGATGAGGGCGGGTATGGCCTGAACGGTCCCCGTCTTCATCTCGACGCTGATGACGTTGTTCGTCAGCATCACGCCGAAGAGGAGGAGCACGAGAATTCCTCCCACGTAGATCAGGATCTGCGTCACCGCGAGGAAGTCCGCATGGAGGAGAACGTAGAGCGCCGCCACGCCGAAAAACGTAAACAGGAGCGAGAAGGCGGAATAGATGATGTTCTTCGAGAAGACGACAATACAGCCCGAAAGGAGCGTGATGAGGGCGAAGACATAGAAGACGACGTCGAACAGTTGCATGGCTCTACCCCTTTGATTCGGGATTTGGCGCCGCTGGCTCCGCAGGCGGCGTTGTTGGCGCCACAGGCGCGGGTTTCGGGGCTGCGGCTGCCGCGGCTTTCTTCGCGGCCTGCTCCTTTTCGTACGAAGAGAGGCGCGACTTCGCGGCGTCGGTCTCCGCCGGCGTCATCGTCGCGAACCTGTAGATGAGGTTTTCCCTCTCGAATTCGGAGAACTCGTACACGTCGGTCATCTTGATGCACTCGGTCGGGCAGGGGTAGACGCACAGACCGCAGTAGCAGCACTTGGCGATGTCGATGTCGAACAGCGGGACATAGAGCCTCTTCTTGGTTCCGACGGATGTGAGGCCGAGATCGATATCGGGGGTTGATTTGACGGTCTCGATCGTAATGCAGTCGACCGGACAGGCCATCGCGCACTGGTCACACCCGATGCAATCGTCCATGTTCACGTACAGCCGGTTGCGCGCCCGCTCGGGGAGCTTCAGCTTGACGTCCGGATACTGGATCGTCACCGCCGGCGTAAACAGGTGCCGCCAGGTGACCTTCATGCCGATAAGCACGGTCACCACGCCGTCCCAGATATCCCTGAAATATGTAAGCATGAGAATCCCTTTCTCAGCGAACCGCCATGACCCAGAACCCGACGCCGATCACCACCACGAACGCGAAGGGGATCAGGACCTTCCACCCCACGTACATCAGCTGGTCAACCCGGAGGCGCGGGAGAGTCCAGCGGAGCCACATCTGCACGAATATGAACGTCATCCCCTTCGTCAGGAACCAGAAGACCCCCCAGTACGGCCCCGAAAGCCAGTCGCCGAAGGGACTGTTCCATCCGCCGAGGAACAGCGTCGCCGCGATGGCGGAGACGGCGAACATGTTCGCATACTCCGAAAGGAACAGGAGCGCGAAGCGCATCCCTCCGTATTCGGTGTGATACCCCGCGACGAGCTCCGACTCGGCTTCCGGAATATCGAACGGCGTTCTATTGACTTCGGCGAGTGAGGCGACAAAGTAGATCAGCGATCCCAGGAAGAGGAAAGGGAACTTCTGGAACAGGAACCAGTTCCAGAACCAGCCTGACTGGAGGCTGTT
>DASVIU010000069.1:0-2539 GCA_036386275.1 Bacteroidota bacterium
TCCATGGCGAATCTCCTGTGTGATGGGATGAATGAAATGATCGGGGTCAGCGCCCCGTCTTGCCACGCTCCGGCTTTGCCTCTTGAGGCGCCTGCCGTCCAGGGGCCGGCCTCCGGAAGCTCGACGATCGTTCAGCTCCTCTTTGACGGACATGCGAGTCGTGGTCCACACCTGTCTTTGCAGGCGCATCATCCGCCTTTTTCCACGTATTCCGGTCCCGCTGTTGCCATCCCTTCGGGGTCTTCCGGACAATGTTTCCTTCAGGCGTCGCATAGACGTCATTTGCCCTCGTCGAAGATCGGGGTGTGCGCCGCATATCGGGGCGCGCGACACCGGGCGGGCTGACCGCGGGAGCGCGATGGGCCTCCGGCCTGACCATGTCTATCGCCTGCCGGGGCCGGTCTCCCGAGGTCGGGCGCGTTACCCCCGTCGTCCAGCGGTCGTACAACGTCGTGGTCCGGATTGGACCGGTTGAGCGTGGCCCTCCATACGCAGGTCCGCGCACAGACCTCTCGGGAAGGAGCGGCCGGTAGACAGGGTGATACCCTTCACGATACACCGGTCCGGCGAACGGCCGATAGACCGGCCGGTAGCCGACAGGCCCCCACCATCCTTCGCGCACCATCCCCCGGTTGTTGTACGCGAACCATCCCCTTGGCCGCCACCAGCCCGTCGAGTAGCCCATGGACCATCCTGTCCACGGATCATAGTGGACTCCGAAGCCCCATGTCCACGGGCGCGGGTAGTAGGACCTGCGGAACCAGGGACGGTAGTAGTATCCTGTTCCGTAAACAACCGTTCCCCCGTAGACAAAACACCCTGTGTACCCCGATGTGTAGCCGACGTAGGCGACCTCTGGTGTGTAGCTGTAGACGCGGACGTACCGGACGTAATAAACGGGGCACCGGGGGGGGATCGTATAGATGACTGGCGGGACGGCGATGCAGACCCCCCATGGACCGTTCGGTGTCGGCCCCTCGAACCATACCCCCTTGTCGCAATTGTAGTACCGGCCCTGAACGCGTATGATCGCGGTGGAGGCGTTCAGGGCGTACCCCATTCCCGTGTTCTCTATCGGCTCAAATTGCGGATCGCCGTCGTACTGCACCTGGCTCGAAGCCTGCATCCTGTCCACTTCGGCCGTCTGCGGGATCTGCGCGTCGAGGACGGCCTCCTTTGCGGGAACCGTACCGGCGACATTTGCCAGGACGTCATCACGTTCCGATCCGGGGGGGATAGTGGCGAAATCCGCTGGAAGTCTATCCGATGCGACGAATGACCACGGCCCGTTCAGTTTCCGGGCTGTATACCATCTTCCCGAGATGAGTATATAATAGTCCTGCGATGCTACAGCGAGGAACAGCTTGCTCGGCGTATTGGTGGCATACAGCAACCCCGTCCCTTTGATGGGTGAGAGCCGGACCGGCCCGTCGGTGGCGATCAATTCGGCGGGCACTGTGCTCACCACGATCTCCGGTATCTTCCCGGTTTTCGATTTGAGCTCATTTGCTCCGGACTCTTCCCCCGCCTGGGCGTCGGATTCCGATTTCGCGGCGAGATCGACGGCTTCGCGGGGAGGATTCCCCGTCACCTCCCAGCGTCCTGTGATCTCTTTGGCGCTGTACCAGATGTCCCCACCCTTGAGATAAAGCCTGCCGCCGTCTGTTTCCTGCACAAGGAAGAACGGGGTGTTGGCAACGCGCCGGAGAGAGGTCCCTTCCACATCAATGAACACCGGCTCCCCGTCCAGGAGGACAAGAACGGCCGGATGGTCGGTCACGATGATTCTGGGGGGCGTCACTTCTATTTCTTTCGAGGTCTCCTTCTCCTTCTGCGCAGTGTCAAGGCTTTCCAGGAGTTCGTCGAGGGAGAACGTAAGATCGAGTCCGGGGATTTGCTCCTCCACTGTTCTCGAAATTGCCCCGGTCTCCTCGTCTTTTCCTTCGGGGAATTTTATCTGGCTCACCTTGACTTCAAGGAGCCGTACGGTCCGGGTCGGACGGTCCGTGAGGACGCGGCAGTCGAGCCAGACTGCGCCGAATACCGGTTCGGTTGCGTCCCTGGCTGTGACGGAGATTGCGGCCCGGGCGCTCATGGAATTCCCCTTGTAGGAATCGATCTGGGGCTGGTAGATGGTAATTGTACCCTGCGGACTGTCGATCTCGCGCGGCCAGTCGGCTGCGTGAAGTCCCGACGCCGGCGACAGCATGAGCATGGCAACGAGGATTTTCATCGGCATCTGATTTTCTCCTTCACTGGCACATTGCTTCGATTGCACTTTCACTCTCTTCCACCCCCAGGTCCCCTGCGTGCCGGAGGTCAGAACATCCTTCGTCATGATCACCCGCATGGATCCGCGCCAATCCCCTCTGGTACAATGCCCATCCGTCCTTAGCGTCGTTCTTGAGAACCCTGGTGAAGTCCCGTATCGCAGCGGGGTAGTCCTCCAGCGACGCTTCGGCCAGGCCCCTGTTGTAGTATGCCCAGTCGGCCTCATCTTCCATGTCGAGGACATCGGTGAAGTCCTCAATCGCTCCCT
>DASVIU010000070.1:0-3232 GCA_036386275.1 Bacteroidota bacterium
GCATCGGTGTCGCCCCGCTCCAGGCCGTCGAGCGCGATAAACTCCGGCGCATATCCAAGCCGTTCAAGCACCCTCTCCATCGACTGCAGCCAGGAGAGTATCCCGTCCCGTTCCCCCCCCCGCCGGAGGAGCTTGAGGAGATAGACATCCCAGTGCGGGTACCAGGATGATAGAGCGTCCTCCCCCCCTCTGCGCCCGTCCCATGCCGGCAGGAGACGCGTGCCGTGCCGCGTCTGGAAATGATCCCTGGCGAACCGCGCCATCGTGTGCATGTGCGGCCGGATGAGGGGAAGCCCGAGAGGCGTCTGCATGAACATGAGGGAGAAAAGGGGATACGCCTCGTTGGGCGCCCCCGTGCGAATGTCAACGGAGTCCATCAGAAACCCCGTCTTCTCATTCCAGAATGTTTTATCGAACGAGGTTTGGATCCTCCCGGCGATTTCAGTTGCCTCTCCCGCCGTCCGGCTGTCCCCCCGCTCCAGGGCGACAGTCTCGAGCAGCCTGCAGAATGCATACAGCGTCCCGGATTCCATGGCAACAGCGCTCGACTCGGATCGGCCGAACCTGACCGGGAGGTCAGGGTAGAACCCGATGTTCGCCTCCAGCCCGCGCTCCTGCACCTGGCGCGCAGCTTCTCCGAGGCGCGTGACGGCGAAGGGATAGATATCGTGCATCTCTTGCTCTCCCGCCCCCTCTCGCTGGTATTGCCAGGCGACGAGAAGGAGGAGGAACTCGAATGTGCCGGGGGGAGGAGTATCGAGCGGCTGATATGTGCGTGTCCAGCGGGCCGGGATCGCTCCTCCTGCGTCCCTGTGCGCATTGATGAACCGGATGATCCGCCCCGCCCCCTGTGCATCCCCCCACCGGAGCATCTCGAGTGCGGTGACCATATTATCCCATGCCCATATCCAGTAGTACGCGCCCGGCGTCCCACGCGTCATGCCGGTGTCGCGGACCGCACAGGAGCGCACGATTCCCGGTACGCTCGCAAAGAACCTGCCGGCGTGGCTGTGCCCCGGAATATCGATCTCCGGAATGTCGTGAACGGGATTCCGGGTGAGCGGCATCCCCGGCTCGTCGAATTGCGTGGCATCCTCCGCGCACTCGAGCCTCAGTTCCGTACTCCAGTTGTTCCCCGTGGAGAGCTGTGACGTGAACGAGCATGCCTCCTGATCCCGCGCGGCGGTGAAGCCCTCCCCCCCGATCCGGAGGCGGGTCACGGCGTCGTACAACACAAATTCGGCCTCACGGAATTCGGGCCGGAGATCATCGATTGTCGCCAGTCCCGACCTGCAACGCCGCTGAAATATGATCCTGCGCCACGGCTCCGGTATCAGGAAATCCCCCGCGTAGGCTCCTTTGCGTTTCATCCAATCCCGGAGGAGTATCCGGTCGCGGCAGGTCAACTCCAGCTTTCCCCCGCGCACCAGCGGGGCGCTCCACGTCCGTTCCCCGTGCACATCCGTGAAGAGGGATCGGAATGAGAACCGCACGACAACCTCCGCCTCCTCCCCCGGGGGGCCCGAGACACTCAGTATCATCGACCGCCCGCAGGCGGTGACCTGGAGCCGGTATTCGATTTCCCGGTTCCGTGCGAATGTCACGATGCTTTCCGGGGTCCAGTCCACCGTCCTGCACGGGAACGGGAGTTCGCTTTCCTTCCGTATACTCACGCTCAGGACTCCCCCGGGGGAGACCAGGAGGCGGGAGTTCCTGCTCACAGGTTGAAGACCGTGGAAACCCACTTCCCCCACGCCGCCGCAATGGGCGGAGACGAACGCGTTCACCCTGTCATCGGAGATCCAGCATCCTCCGTCGGGATGCTCATCGAGACTGATGTTCATCCTCTTTCCCCGCTGTAAGAAATCCATCCCTGTAGAAGAGCATGGGTCCCCCGGTGAATCTGAGTGAAAGCCGTCCCGTCTCGCTCGTGAGGATCGGCCCCTCCAGCGAGCGGTCGAGGAGGAGGCACCAGAGAAAGCAGGTTTCTCTCTTCTTCACCGAGAACCTCATGTGGGCAATCCTCGTCCCGTCGTGTGGATAGGCCGGGACCATTTCTGTCAGGCCTGTCTCCATTTCCGCGTCGGGGGGCTCGAGCAGAATCAGCCTGCAGAAGTCGCCCGGACCGGCCAGGTCGGCGGCCATCCATCCTCCTGATTTTCCGGCTCCCCTGATTTCGCCGGTATGCAGGTTCCATTCGATGGAATGCGGCTCCGTGCAGCGGATTCTGTCCGCTCCGATGATGCAGCGTCCCGGATCCGCCCAGAGTGCTCTTCGGCACTCCTCGACCTGCAGGTGGGGAAGATATGCCGGCGCAATATCGGCTCTGATAGAAACGTGTCCCCCCTCGATCTCGAATTCTGCGTCGGGGCAGATGACTTCAGGGGGGATGAAATCGGGAAGCCAGACGGTTGAGTCTCCGATCTGTCCCTGCCCGTCTATCGTAATTGTGTTATGAAGCGACGTGTCCCTCCTGTATGTCGGTCCGGGTCCGCAGATCGCAGGTCCACCGGCGAGGAAAACAAGGAACGACCCGTTCGCCGGGTCGGCGTGGCCGTACCCCCCCGCTTCCCCCGCACTGTAGCGCTGTCGTCCCAGCGGAGAACCTGCCCGGAACGTGAAGAGGGAGGGGTCCGTTCCCTCACCGCGGGCGAAGACCTGTCCTCCGTCCCGGAAGGCCAGGACTCGATCCGCGGGGCGCTCTCCCTCCACCGACTCGTCGTGGAAGAGGAACTCGTACACTCTTCTCCGGGGAGGGATGCTGCGGAAATCGACCCCCCGCGGAGCGACATCCCGCAGCATGTCTCCCAGCCACTGGGCCTGCCTTGAGCCCGTCCTTGCCGCGATCAGGTAGTGGCACCAGCTGTCCCCCCCCACCCGGAACTGCGGATCTCCGAACGTCGCCCCGTACAGACCGTCAGATGAAGTACATGCGCGCCGGAACGCGGAGCAGTTCTCCCATCTCTCGACAGGGTGCCACAGGTCGGTCCCCGTGCACACACGAAAGAGTTCCAGCCAGCGGAGGAGGAATCCGTATTCGTATATCCAGAGGTTGATCCCGTGCGGATAGAACCCGTCCCGGGGCAACATCGATATCACTGTGTCCAGGACTCCCCGGCAATGGCCGGCCCATTCCCTTGCGCGCGGGTCTTCATCCCAGAACAGAAATGAAAACGCAAGCAATCCCAGTGCACAGCCCATGTAGTGGGCCTGTCCGTAGTCGCGGCGTTCA
>DASVIU010000071.1:0-1812 GCA_036386275.1 Bacteroidota bacterium
AGAGACGACCCGCCTTTTCCCGGCGTCCGCGATCACCACGCGGAAGTTCATCTGGTCGACGGCAAACAGGCTCTTCCCGTCTCGCGTCAGGACCATGTCTCCGATGTAACCGTTCGGGTACTTCTTCCCATCTCCTGAGGATGAACAGTCGATGGAGTCGTACCGATCGTGGGCGAGCGTGTGAAAGAGGAAAATCTTGTTCTCCTGACCCCCTGCGACATAGACTGTGCCATTGTCGGGCGAGAGCGCCAGTCCCATGAACACTGAAGCCAGCACACCGTTGTCTGTGGATGCCCCGGGGGGTATTTGCGAGACAACCGGCTCGGGGCCGAGGGCGCCTGTGATGATGGATATGGAAAGAGGCGATACTCCGGAATTCGCGGTCACGGCGATCGTCCCGTCCCGGCTCAACGCCAGTCCGAACGGGTGCGGCGCGACATCGATGGTCCTCCCGACGGGTGTGAGAAGCCTCCCGTTGGGAATAACCGTGATGCCGCTCTTGATAATCTGCGTGTAGAGACTTCCCGCGGGAGCAGAAAGGACCGTACGCTTCTGCTGTGCGTGAGCGCCCGAGAGCATCAGGAGACAGAGCAGGAACGGCGTGAGGAGATTAATTGTCAGTTTCATATCAGACCGTGTATGCCGGTATCGTTACCTGTTCACCGCGGCCATCGTTCGCTCAGGGTATCGCATGCCGGCTGCCGCGCCGGGCGGCACGGCGTTGCTGATGCGTGCAATATCAGCATCACTGAGCTGGACATTGACTGCGCCAACGTTTTCCTCTAGGTATTTGCGGCGCTTGGTACCGGGGATCGGGACAATGTCTTTCCCCTGTGCCAATAGCCAGGCGAGTGCAAGCTGCGCTGGAGCGCACCCTTTCTCTCTCGCAAGCTCTTCTATGGGCCGGAGCAGTGGGAGGTTCTTCTTGAAGTTTTCTTCCTGAAACCGGGGATGATTCCGGCGGACGTCATCGGCTGCAAGGCGGTCTGTGCTCGAGAGAGCCCCCGTAAAGAACCCGCGCCCGAGCGGGCTGTAGGCAACAAACGTGATCCCCAGTTCGCGACACAGGGGAAGGATTTCCGCCTCCACATCACGAGTCCAGAACGAGTACTCCGTCTGGAGTGCGGCAATCGGATGGGTTGCGTGTGCGCGGCGAATCGTGGCCGGAGCTGCTTCAGACAGGCCGAGGAATCGCACTTTGCCCTGTTTCACCAGTTCTGACATCGCACCGACTGTCTCTTCAATCGGCACGTTCGGGTCAACGCGGTTCTGGTAGTAGAGGTCGATGACGGCCACCCCGAGGCGCTTCAGGCTCGCATCGCACGCCGAGCGGACATATTCAGGCCGGCCATTGACGCCGAGGAAACTGCCGTCGCTCCCCCGAACGTTGCCGAACTTGGTCGCGAGTATGATCTTCTCCCTGTGCGGACGGAGCGCCTTGCCGACAAGTTCTTCGTTCTTCCCGACACCGTACATGTCCGCTGTGTCAAAAAAGGTTATGCCCAACTCGATTGCGCGGTGGATCGTGGCAATCGATTCCGCGTCATCCCTGCCTGCATAGAATTCTGACATGCCCATGCATCCGAGCCCGAGCGCGGAAACCTTCATTCCCCCTTTGCCAATTTCACGGTATTCGATCATGATCTCTCCTTGTGAGCACTGTTTTGTGAGTCAGGACTGCCCCGACCCCCGCAGCCTCCGAACACCCCGTCCAGCTGCTGGCGCCGATTTGTGTTCTTAATGACCGCTGATGTACACCTTAGGCGTTGCTTAATCGTTGCCGAACCGGGAAATAGGAAAGAGTCACGATCG
>DASVIU010000072.1:0-3379 GCA_036386275.1 Bacteroidota bacterium
CCTCCTGGTCGAGTTTCAACCTTTAGATACAGGTGACATGGTATTTACAAATCACGAAGGGGAAGAATTCGTATTTGTTCTCGAAGGAAGACTGGAATTCCGGACTGACGACCGGGTGGAAATACTCCAACCGGGTGACACACTCTATTTTGAATCGGACATAAATCACAGTTTTCGATCTCTGGACGAAAACCCGGCCAGGGCAATCGCTGTAGTATGGAGTAAGTTATAAAAAAGGCAGGCAATTGACGATGCTTGAAATTCGCTTTCACGGGCGCGGTGGTCAGGGAACCGTTGTGGCAACAATCCTGTTGGCCAAGGCATTCTTTCGGGCCGGGTATCAGGTTCAAAGCTTTCCTTTCTTCGGAGTCGAGAGACGTGGGGCCCCTGTCGAGGCCTATGTCCGCCTCAACAAAGAAAAGATTCTCCTCAGGACAAATGTATATTACCCCGATCACGTCGTGGTACAGGATCAGACCCTTCTTCATGGGGTCAACGTTACCCGGGGACTTAAGCTTGGGGGCTGGATCCTGATCAACAGCTCTGCTATCCCTGCCGATCAAAAACCGTTTATCGGCTACCGGCTGGCCTTTGTCGATGCGAACCGGATCGCACTGAGAAACCAACTGGGAACGCGGACTCATCCCATTGTTAACACATCCATGATTGGGGCATTTGCACGTATGATAGGTATGCTCCCCTTAGATGCGATTCGCGAGGTTATCCGGGAAGAACTCCCCGACATGTACACGCAAAATATATCCGCTGCAGAAGATGCTTACAGGGAGGTGCAGCTTCTGGGATTGGTAGAATCCGTTGAACCGCCTGGAACAACGACCCTTGAAAACCCATCAGGGAATGAAGTATGAATGAAATAGCCAACGCCATTCCACTCTTGGTACCCCATTCCTCTCAGTCCACGGAAAGCAACAAGACCGGCTCATGGCGTTTTCTCCGGCCTCTGTACGACGAAAAAACATCCCCATGCAGTGCGGCCTGCCCGGCCGGAGAAGACATTGCCCGGATCGAGATGCTGACTGCGCAGGGACTTTTCAAAGAAGCATGGGAGACGATTCTCAGTGAAAATCCCTTCCCGTCCGTCTGCGGGCGTATTTGTTACCATCCCTGCGAGGGGATGTGCAACCGCAGGGAGTTTGACGAAGCCATAGCCGTCCACACCATTGAGCGGTTTCTTGCAGAGACGGCCAGCCGTTATGATCTGAGGCCCGCCCTCCCGCGACTTACCGCCAAAAAGCAAAAGATAGCTGTGGTGGGCGCAGGACCGGCCGGTCTCGCCGCCGCCTATTTTCTGGTGCGGCTGGGATACGCATGTGATGTCTTCGAGGCCATGCCGGAACCGGGGGGAGTGCTCCGCTGGGGAATTCCTCTCTATCGTCTTCCCCTGCCCGCCCTGCGAAACGATATCGCCCAGATTGAATCACAAGGTATTCACATTCGGACGGGACAAAAAATCAGGAAGGAATTCCTGCAGGATGCAGGGAGCTACTATAATGCCGTTTTCATGGGCTGCGGGTATTCCCGCACGATAGAGATTGGCATCCCCGGCGAGGACGTAAACTTGGTCGAAGACGGGCTAACGTTCCTAAAGAGGATTCGCCAGGGTGAGACAATCTCTTTAAGCGGCCTGGCGGCCATCATCGGCGGGGGAAACACAGCCATCGATGTGGCGCGGAGCATCGTCCGTCTCGGCGGTAAGGCTTTGATTTTATACAGACGGCGGCGGCGCGACATGCCGGCCTTTGAGACAGAGGTGCAGATGGCCCTTGAAGAGGGCGTGGAACTCAGGGAACTCGTCGCTCCGGTAAAAATTGCGGCAGAAAATGGACAATGCGTTGTAACATTGCAGGAGATGAAAATCTCCGGAGAAGGCAGCCACGGAAGGGCACACGTTCTGCCACAGGAAGGGAAAAACCATGAAGTACGGGTAGCGCGCGTCTTCAAGGCAACCGGCGCGGAGCCTTCCGAAACCTGGTTCAATCCCTCCGAAAAGTCCGGAATATCCCTGGCGCTGACAAATACCCTTCTGGTCTGTCCCGATAGGAGACCTGCTTTGGTGTTCGGGGGGGACCTGATAAACGAAACAAAGAGCGTAGTGCATGCGGTCGCTTCCGGGAAACAGACGGCAATTGCTCTGGACATCTTATTTCAGGACGGTATCGATGCGATCGTACCGAAGCTAAAGTCATGCATGGTGGGACAGGGGCCATCGCTCTCCCTGGAAGTGTATATGGGAGGAGACCGCCGCCTTAGAAATCCTCACACCATCACCTATGAGGAAATCAACACCGATTATTTCCAGTTCCAGCCAAGAATTACGCAACCTCGCCTTTTGAGAGAGGAACGTCTCAGGTCCTTCGAGGAAATCGATCTCAAGATTTCGACCAATCTGGCTATCCGGGAGGCCGACCGCTGCTTCAACTGCGGAATCTGCAACCAGTGCGATAACTGCTACATGTTCTGCCCGGATATCGCGGTGATCCGGGAAAAGGGATGTCAGGAACGCCAGATCAACTACGACTACTGCAAGGGGTGCGGACTCTGCGTCGTGGAGTGCCCGCGCAATGCCATGACCCTGAAGGAGGAGGAGCTATGAAACGGGTCATCGAAGGGAGCCACGCCGTTGCCGAAGCGGTACGTCTGGCACGGGTACAGGTAATATCCGCATATCCCATTACACCCCAGACCCATATCGTGGAAATCCTCTCGGAATACTGCGCCAACGGGACCATGAACGCACGTTTCCTACGCGTGGAAAGCGAGCACTCGGCCCTCGCCGCACTGATCGGAGCGCAGAGTTGCGGAGTGAGGACATTTACCGCAACTGCATCACAAGGTCTTGCCCTGATGCACGAGCTCCTGCACTGGACATCGGGCGCACGACTTCCGATTGTAATGGCTGAAGTTAACCGTGCGCTTGCACCCGGCTGGAACATCTGGACCGATCAGACCGACAGCCTTGCCCAGCGCGATACGGGGTGGATCCAGCTTTACTGCGAGGACGGTCAGGAGGTTCTCGATTCAATGCTCCAGGCCTATCGCCTGGCGGAGCGTGTGTATCTTCCCGTAATGGTAGTACTCGATGCATTCTACCTCTCCCATACCTATGAGCCCGTGGACGTGCCCACCGAAGAAGAGGTTGATCGTTTTCTTCCCCCTTACCAGCCACGGTTTCAAGCGGATACAGAAAATCCCTGCGCTTTCGGCCAGCTTGTGCCTCCCGGCGCCTACATGAAAATGCGTCACAACATCGCCGAGGCCATGGAGGAATCTCTCGTCTGCCTCAGAGAAATTCAGGAAGAATTTTACAGGATATTCCAGCGCCGTTACGATCCTGTGGATGCCATTTGCTGTAATGACG
>DASVIU010000073.1:0-2214 GCA_036386275.1 Bacteroidota bacterium
GCTGATTTTCAGCACGAGGACATCTTCGTGCTGCAGCGTGAATGTGTCACGAAATCTCGGGCCGAACCCGCTTCCGTAATCCCCACTGTCGCCGAATCTCCCCTGAGTCCAGACCAGAAAAAGCGTGCTTCCCGGAAGATATTCCCACCGGAGCAGAAGGTTCGCATTCAGGGCCGCCTCATTGAAGTTGGCGTTCACAAAGGCCGGGTTCGACGGATAGTCGTAGGGGATGGGCGTATCGCCGTTGAACCGCCTGTAGTCCCTGTAGATCCCCCGTGCAAGGAGTATCTGGGTGAAGAACTGCAACGAGAAGTTCTTCGAGAGCGTGACGGTCCCCCTCAGCTCCATGTCCATCTCGTCCAAATCCCTGTCGGCGAACACGCTGAAGGGGGAGGGGGAGACGCCCGCATCGGCGACATTGCCGCCGGGGTAGACCCAGGCTTCGTCCTTTCTCGACCGGAGCCACAGAACGGTGGGGTTCAACTCGACCCACGACACCGGCCGGATGCTCAGGCCGAGTGACCCGGTCCAGGACTTCTTCCCTTTCTCATTGAACGCGTATGTCCCGGTGAGCGTCGCAAACACGTTCGCCCGGGGATCGGTCTGAACCTGGGCGGTGAGAGAATGCCCCGCCGGACGCCTGTACGTCCCGATGATCCCCCGCTCTTCGTCGTCGTAGGCGGGGAGGTAGATGTCATAGATGACAGCGGGCTTCCAGAAATTGAGGAACTCCCCGGAGAATGTGAGCTCGGCGGTGGATGTTGTCAGCACATGGTCCCAGTTCCACCGCGTGGCGGGGACAAACGAGAAGGCGTAGCGGCGAAGTATGCCGGTCCCGAAATTCTCGCGGTAGATGAGCTGGAGGTAGTCACCGTAGTCGTGCGGCTGCGCGAAGAAACCGATGTCGTTGCAGTTGAAATACCGGGAGTAGAAATCAAACGACCCCGTGTAGAACCAGTGCTCGGCGGCAATGCGCGAGAAGAGGAGCCGGCCGGCCGCCCCGTCGCTCCCGGTCGAACCGTCGGTGAGGAGGCGATCCGTCGATGAGTGCTCTCCCGCGATGTAGCCGTCGAGCGTGTACGCGCTCCCGCCGAAATGGACGTTCCAGTCGGCCCCTCCGCTGAACCCCGGGGACATGCCGTCACGCACGGCGAGAGTCCCCATTCCCCCGAGCCAGGACCCTCCGTCAAATTCCTGCTTTGCACGCACGACGTTGTACGAGCCGCGCGGCTCCGTGCGGATGCGCGATTTACTCCCGGCCGAATCGACCGTAATCGCATCCATCTCGCCCGTGGCGGCCGTCATGGCGCCGAGGGAGAACCCACCGTTAGTTCGTCCTGAAACTTTCGCAGCGGTGAATATCGTCGTGACCTGCGGGTTGTCGTCCACAGAGCCCCCGGGGGGCGCGGTGACATACGGGCTCCCCGTCGGCTGCTTTCCGATCCGTCGCGAGAAGAAAAGTGACAGGGGGGTGTTGTCGACGCTCGACCCGAACATGAACATCTGCGCCCCCTCGACAAAGAAGGGGCGCTTCTCGGGGAACCGGGTTTCGAACACCGTGAGGTTCAGGACGGACTGGTCCACCTCCACCTGCCCGAAGTCCGGGTTTATCGTCGCGTCGAGAGTGAAGTTTCTCGCCACGCCGTATTTCAGATCAACGCCCGCCTGTCCCCTGTATGATTTTGACCACGGCCGTGCATCAGTCGCGGTCTCGTATTGCGCGGTTCCGGAGACGTAGGGGAGAAGTTCCAGGTGAAGCGGAGGAGCGATCCCCCTGATCCCGTCGACATATCCCCACTTCGATATCTGCAGCGTCTCGCTCCGCGGGACCATGATCCATTCGTCCGTCTCCTTCTTCCGGCTGATGTAGCGCCTGAAGTTTATCCCCCAGCGGTAAATCCCGTCGGGTTGCTGCGCGAACCGGAGCGCGTTGTACGGAATCTCGAATTCTGCGGACCATCCACCCTGGAAGACGCGGGTGCGGACATTCCAGACCGCGTCCCATGTGATATCGTACACGTTCCCGTCCTGCGAGAGGACGCCGTCACTCTGGACCCCTGAGACGTTGGTGGCAAACACGAATGCGGTCTGATGGTCGAAGTAGGAGTCGATCATCACGCTGAACCGGTCGGCTTCGGAGTTGCGGTCCCTTCGCGTGAGCTGGCGGACTATCCCCCTCGGTTGGGAATCGTGACAGATGACCCCGACATACAG
>DASVIU010000074.1:0-3372 GCA_036386275.1 Bacteroidota bacterium
ACGCCCGGGAATGGCGTGATGAACAGTCACGCCGGTCTCTGTTGTGGCTAACGCTGTATACGCGCCGAACCACCGGCGGCAAAAGACCGCACTTGCTCCAGTGTCGCCATCGTGGTGTCCCCCGGGAATGTCGTCAGGAGAGCCCCGTGTGCCCAGCCGAGTTTCACGGCTTCCCCGGGCGTTTCGCCTGAAAGAAGCCCGTAAAAGAACCCGCTCGCAAAACCGTCGCCTCCTCCTACCCGGTCGAGCACTTCAAGCTCGCACGCCGGCGCCTTCCATTCCTCGCCGTTCATCCATGCCACAGCGCTCCAGCTGTGCCGGTTTGAGGAATGCACCTCCCGGAGCGTCGTGGCCACCGCACTCACGTTCGGGTGCCGTGCCGTCAGGGCCTCCATCATCCCCAGAAAGACCTCGGGGTCGAGTTTCGACTTCGACGCCGCCTTCGGGCCCGGGATACCGAGTCCCTTCTGCAGGTCCTCTTCATTCCCGACGAGGACATCGACATTTTCGACGATCCGCTCAACGACATCCACCGCCTTCTTCTCCCCCCCCCAGATGCTCCAGAGCTTCTCTCTGAAAGTGAGATCGAAACTTACAACCGCTCCCGCCTTCCGTGCCGCTTTCATCCCCTCGATGATCAGCTCTCCGGTTGTCGCCGAGAGAGACGCGAATATCCCCCCGCTGTGGAACCACCGGACTCCCCCCGCAAAGATGGCATCCCAGTCGAAATCCCCCGGGCGGAGCTGCGCGGCGGCTTCATTGGACCGGTTGTAAAAGACCACCGGAGCGCGGATTCCGTGCCCCCGGTCGCTGTAGACCGCGGCGATATTCGGGCCGTTGACGCCGTTGTGCTTGAAGAAACGGTAGAAAGGCTTCACCCCCATCCCCCGCACCCGCTCGCTCGCAAGATCGCCGATCGGGTATTCCACCATCGCGCTCACAACGGCCGTCTTCATGCGGAAGCAGTCGGAGAGGTTTGCGGCGACGTTGAACTCGCCGCCGCTCACGTGAATCTGATATTCCGTCGCCTTACGAAAAGGGATGATCCCAGGGTCGAGCCGGTGTACCAGCGCTCCCAGGGAGACCAGATCGAGAGCCCCGCCGGGTCGGATGTTCAACACACTCCCCATGTCATGTTCCTTTCTGATTCTCGAAGATTGCGGAGGACGTTTCTCAATGCGCCAGCCGGTAGAGGTCCTGTCCCGCGTTTTCAACCACAAGGTCGCCGGGTTTCGGATTCCGGCGCCACGCCTCCGGGTCGATTGACCCGGGGTCCCTGTATCCGAGGTTCACCTTCCTGCAGAGTTCCTCCGGAATCCCCGTCGCCAGTGTCACGCGGATCCGCGGACGTTCGATCTCCCCTTCGAAAGACCCCACGCCGCGGACGTTTGTGGAATGCGCGAGTATCAATTTCGGCTCGTTGCGAAACCTCTCCCATTGCCCGAGAAAATAATCCCGCACATGGTAGCCGATCCGGCGTATGGCATCCCCGTGGACAAACGAGATCTCCCGGATCTGCGGACCGTATATGATAAGCTCACCCCCGTCGGCCACGACCGGCTCCAGTTTGTACATCGCCTTCCCGCCGACCCATAACTCTTCGTAGATATCCGGCGTTACACCCAGGACACGGGAGGCAGGGCTCCCGAGGTACCTGATGTGAAGTTTTCCCGAGTAGTCGGCTGCACGGGACCAGGCTTCTTCCGGGCTTCCGGCGAAAAGGCATGCCAGCCGGTCGCGGTCGTCCACCGCGAAGGCGAAGCAGGTGCGGGGGACCTGCAGAAACATTGCGGCCCTGTCGATGACCCGCCGCGTGGGGGTGTCCTTCACCCCGTTCACGGCCGGATTGGTGATGACCGCTGCAAGCCAGTGGAACGTCTCTATGATGTCCAGCCCCCCCACGCCCGGAAAGAAGTATTTGTTCCCTCCGGCAAAACCCATCGCTTCGTGCGGAACCACGGGGCTGACGATCAGGACATGGTCGTATTCCAGCACCGCCCGGTTGATGCTCACCGGGATATCCTGGTCGAAAAGACCGCCGGTGAGCGTCCGGATCTCGGAGGCGGGGATCGTGCCGATGTTTCTCAATGCGGCGGGGTTATGGTGTTCATGTGCGAGCAGGCTCACGTTCTTGTATCTGCTCCTGTGCTCCTCCGCCGTGATGCCGATGTGTCTGTAGAGCCGGTCCGGCTCCATTGCCCGGTGTGTCCCGGTGGCGACAAGGTAATCCAGGCACTTCACGCTCCCACCGAGTATCCGGTAGAGTGCGCGGAAGAACACCCCGATCGGTGCATGCCGTGTGTGGTCGGGGATGAGAACCAGGACCCGCTTCCCACGCAGATCGAGAGCCGACAGGGCGCGGGCACAGATCTCCTCGATTGCCGGCACATCGAGCGGCGCATCAAGTGAACCCTTCCCCGTTATACCGTTCATCGCCACGCTCCTTCAGACGCCGCTGAACGCTGAAAACCCGCCGTCGACAGGGACCACTATCCCCGTGACGAACTTCGAAGCCGGAGAGAGGAGCCAGAGAACGGTGCCGAGGAGGTCTTCCGGCTCCCCGAAGCGCCCCGCGGGAGTGTGATCGAGAATCCTCTTTCCCCGTTCGGTGTTTTTGCCGGTCTCCCTGTCGATCAGGAGGTAGCGGTTCTGATTCGTGAGGAAAAAGCCGGGGGCGACCGCGTTGACGCGTATACCGGGCGACACTTCCTGCGCCATGTACACGGCGAGCCATTGTGTGAAATTGCTCACCGCAGCCTTCGCGGCGGAGTACGCCGCAATCCTCGTCAGGGGGCGGAATGCATTCATCGAAGAGATATTCAATATCACCCCTTCTCCCCTCCCCGCCATATGTTTCCCCACGATCTGGGATGGTATCATTGTCCCGAGGAGGTTCAGGTCCGCTACGAATTTCAGCGCCTCCGCCGGGATGTCGAAAAAAGTGTTCCCGCCCCCCGACGTCGCGCGGGGGTCGTTCCCTCCCGCAGCGTTGATGAGTATGTCGATCTTTCCGAAAGCGCGTATCACCTGGTCGGCGGCGGTCTGGATGGTCTCTCCCCTGAGAACGTCGCCGAAAACGACGATGGCGCGGTCTCCGACCGGTTCAATCCGCTTCATGAGCGGGCCGGCGAGCGAGGGATCCCGGTCCACGATCGCGATTTGCGCATTGCAGCCGAAGAGCGCGCAGGCCATCTCCCCGGCCAGGACGCCCGCCCCGCCGGTTAACATCACCGATTTGCCGGTGAAGTCATACAGTCTGCCGAGTTCCTCCAGGTTCATTGTCCGTCCTTGCATTCGAAACGCGTGAAGTGATCACCGTGCGTCAATCGCCGCCGGCTCGAGATTCGGGACCAGCAGGTTGATGACGAACAG
>DASVIU010000075.1:0-4503 GCA_036386275.1 Bacteroidota bacterium
ATCGGGAGCCCCGCCGATGCGATACGGGAGGGGATCATGTACGCCCCCGAGGACAGGCGCCTCCACGGCGTCTTCCTCGGACAGAGCATCGCGATGAACGTGAGTGTCGCCTCGCTCCGCGCGTGCAGCGGGAAGGTACTCATGTCATCCGCAAAAGAATCCGGGCTGGCGCGGCGGATGGTCGACACCCTTGATATCAAGGTGAATTCGATCGATCAGGAGGCGGGGTCACTGAGCGGCGGCAACCAGCAGAAGGTCGTTCTCGCGAAATGCCTCGCAGTGCGTCCGGGAGTCCTCATCGTCGATGAACCGACGAGGGGGATCGATATCGGATCGAAAATCGAGATCTACGCACAGCTCCGCGCATTTGCGGAACAGGGGGGGGCGGTGATACTGGTCTCCTCAGAGCTGCAGGAGATCATCGGCCTGAGCGACCGGGTCGTTGTCTTCCGGGGGGGGGAGATCATGGGAGAGGTCGGCGAGGATATGGGCGAGGAGGCGATTGCCGCACTTATGTTCGAGCACGCACAGGAACCGGGTGCAGCATGATGACACGGCTTCTGAGAATACGGGAGTTCGTAATCTTCCTTGCCGTCGTTCTGACGGCGGTGGGGTTTTCCCTTCTCCAGCCGGGAGGCTACGGGCGATTTGTCTCCCTCGGCAATCTCGAGGCGATACTTCTCGGTATGTCGCTCGACAGCCTGATCGCGATCGGCATGACGTTCGTCATCATCACGGGAGGATTTGACCTCTCCGTGGGCTCGTCGTTCGCTTTCGGGGGACTCGTCGTCGGCCTCCTTCTGCAGAGCGGCTGGGGGGTCGTCCCCGCGGTCGGCGCGAGCGTGATGGCAGGAGTGGGGATCGGGATGTTCAACGGGTTCGTCATCACCAGGGTCCACGTCAACCCGTTTGTCACCACGCTCGGCTCGATGACGATCATCCGCGGTATCGTCCTCCTCGCGACGCAGGGGGCGTCGATTACCGGGTTCCCCCCCGAATTCGTCGCGCTGGGACAGGGGAAGCTCGCCGGGATATTTTATCCCGTCATCATCATGATTGCATTTCTTGTCGTCGCTGATCTCCTCCTCAGGAAATCGCGGTTCCTCCGGCAGATTTTCTACATCGGGGGGAACGAAGAGGCGGCGAAGCTCTCCGGGATCAACGTCGACAGGGTCCGGATCTGGATGTACGTTTTCACGGGGGCCCTTTCCGCCCTCAGCGGTGTTATCGCGGCCGCCAAGACCGGCTCGGCCTCGCCGATCGCCGGAAGCGGGGCGGAGCTCCGCATCATCGCCGCCGTCGTCGTCGGCGGCGCGAGCCTCTCCGGCGGGAGGGGGACGATATTCGGCACATTCCTCGGCCTGCTACTCACAAGCACCATCACAAGCGGACTCGGGTTCCTGAGGATTTCATTTTACGCAGAGGGGATAGTCTCCGGCTCAATTCTGATTCTGGCTGTCATGCTCGATCAGTTGACGGGCGAACGGGCACGGCGGCTCCTGACGCTTCTCACAACAACGAGGTCAAAACGCATGGAGAGGGCTCTCAATGTCGTACTCGCCGCCGCCGTCGTCCTCCTTCTGATATTCCGGCCCTGGGGATCAACGGGCCGGCCGGCTGCGGGCTCCGGGCCGCAGGCAGCGGCGACCGAAGAGTACGTGTTCATCGGTGTGTCCGTCGGAAACCCCTACTGGGTTGACTCGCGGCTCGGTCTGGAGGACAAGGCGCGGCTCCTGGGCGTGCATTCCGAGCTTCGCGGCCCGACGGGGAGCGATCCGAACATGCAGGTGGCTGAGTTCGAGCAGGTCCTTGCGCGAAAACCTGCGGGGATACTGATTTCACCGGCATCTGATGCACTCCGTCCGATGATCAATCGGGCGGTCGAAAGTGGTGTCCCCGTTGTCTGTGTCGACACAGATGACCCCTTGAGCAAGCGCTACACGTACATCGGGACGGACAACTACAACGCGGGGCTCCAGACGGGTGAACTGCTCGCCCGGGCGGTCGGGGGAAAGGGGGAGGTCGCTCTCCTGACGATCCCCGGACAGTCGAATCTCGAGGGACGCGCACGGGGATGCCGCGATGCGCTGGCACGATACCCCGGGATCTCGATCGTCAAGACAGGTAACGATCAGGCGCTCTCCGCGGAGGCCGAGAAGGTCGCCCGCTCGATACTCCAGGCGTATCCCGACCTCGCCGGATTCGCGTGCGTCGACGCCGCGGGAGGGGAGGGCTGCGCCGTGGCGGTGAACGAGGTGGGGAAGGGGGGTGTCGTCAAGATCATCGCGATGGACAAGAACGAGACAACGCTGCAGTATATCGAACAGGGTCTGATCGAGGCGTCGATCGCGCAGCGGACGTACACGATGGCCTACGTCGGGCTCCAGCTTCTCTATGACCTCCAGCATAACAACATCCGGCTCGTGAACAACTGGCGCGAGGCCGGCATCATACCTCTTCCCAGCAGGATTGACACAGGGACGCTTGTCATCACGAAGGCGAACGTGAAGGCCTTCATCTCCGGAGGGAAAAAACCGTGAAAGAAACAGCATCTGTCTGCGGCGTGGACTTCGGTACCGACTCGGTCCGGTGCGTCATCATCAATGCCGCCGACGGCTCCGAGGTCTCCGGCGCCGTCGCTCCTTACCCCCGGTGGTCGAAGGGGCTCTTCTGCGACGCTTCCGTCAACCAGTTCCGCCAGCATCCTCGTGACTACGTCGAGGCGTTTGAGGCCTCGATGCGTGAGGCGATCGCACGGGCCCCCCGGGGGACGGCCTCCGGCATCGCGGCGATCTCCGTGGACACGACGGGCTCGACGCCTGTAGCTGTGGACCGGACAGGCACTCCCCTTGCACTTCTGCCGGAATTCGACTCCAACCCCAATGCGATGTTCGTTCTCTGGAAGGACCACACCGCGGTTCGTGAAGCCGATGAGATCAACCGCCTGGCGCGTACATGGGGAGGGACCGACTTCACAAAGTTTGAAGGGGGGGTCTATTCCTCCGAATGGTTCTGGGCGAAGATCCTCCACGTGCTCCGTGCGGATGCGGGCGTCCGCTCCGCCGCATTCAGCTGGGTGGAACACTGCGATTGGTTCACCGCCTCGCTTACCGGCGTCACGGATGCGGCCGGCATCAGGAGGAGCCGCTGCGCGGCGGGGCACAAAGCGATGTGGCATGAATCGTTCGGCGGCCTCCCCTCCGAAGAGTTCCTCGTCAGGCTCGACCCGCTCCTGGCGGGACTCCGGGGCCGCCTCTATACGGAGACAGAGACAAGCGACAGGCCTGCCGGCCTCCTCTCACCGGAATGGTGCTCCCGGCTCGGGCTCCCCGCAACAGTCCGCGTCGGTATCGGTGCTTTCGACGCGCACATGGGGGCGGTGGGGGGCGGGATCACCCCCTACATAATGACAAAGATCATGGGGACCTCCACGTGCGACGTGATCGTCGCGCCGATGGAGGAAATGGGAGGGAAGCTCGTGCGCGGGATATGCGGCCAGGTGGACGGGTCCGTGATACCGGGGATGCTCGGTATGGAAGCGGGGCAGTCCGCATTCGGTGACATATATGCATGGTTCAAATCCGTGCTGATGTGGCCGGTGGAAAAGGTGATCGGCAGAAGTGCACTCGTGGATGAATCCACGAGGACGCGGCTCGTGGAGGAGGCCTCGGACCGGCTGATCGAAGAACTGTCGCACCGGGCGGAGGAGCTGCCTGTCGATGAAACCGGCGTGATTGCGGTCGACTGGATGAACGGAAGGAGGACTCCCGATGCAAACCAGCTCCTGAAAGGTGCCCTGACGGGGCTCAGCCTCGGGAGCGATGCCGCGAGAATATTCCGCGCGCTTGTCGAGGCGACGGCGTTCGGCGCGAAGGCGATCGCGGACAGGTTCCGCCGGGAAGGTGTGCCGATCAGAGGAGTGATCGCGCTCGGCGGTGTCGCGAAGAAGTCGCCGTTCATAATGCAGATCGTGGCCGACGTCATGAACGTCCCTATCCGGGTCCCCCGCTCGGAGCAGACCTGCGCGCTCGGGGCCGCAATGTTCGCCGGGGTCGTCGCCGGTCTCTACCCGACGCTCGCCGACTCGATGAAGGCGATGGAGAGCGGGTGGGAGCGTGAATACGCACCCCGGCCGGAATACGCGCCGATATACGCCCGCCTGTACGAACGGTACGCGTCGCTCGCCAGGTTTGTCGAAGACGAAACGATGGCACCGCGGAGGACGCAATGAACGGATACCGGGAATTGAAGGAGATCGCCTGGCGGTGCAACATGGAGCTGCCGAAGCTGGGGCTTGCGCTTCATACGTTTGGCAACGCCAGCGCCGTTGACCGGGGGCGCGGCGTCATTGCAATAAAACCGAGCGGCGTTCCGTACGACGAGCTCCGGCCGGAGATGATCGTCGTCGTCGCGCTTGACAACAGGATTGTGGAGGGGACACTCCGCCCGTCGTCCGACACAAAGACGCACACGCTCATCTACCGCCGCTTCGATGCGATAGGC
>DASVIU010000076.1:0-5222 GCA_036386275.1 Bacteroidota bacterium
ACGAGGAAGAAGGTCGAGGCCGGAACCGCCACACAGCTCGACGAGCTCACCACGCAGGTGCGCGTTGCGGCGGCGCAGAATGTGAAGATCGAACTGGAGAACAGCCTCAGAAGCGCCGAGATCGCGCTTCGAAGGCTCGCCGCCCTCCCGTCGGATACCCCCCTGGATCTCAGGGGGGAATTTTCGCCGGCAGTCGCTCCCCCCGGCAGGGACTCTCTCCTGAACGCAGCGCTCACAGACCGGATCGAAGCCCGGAGTGCGGACAACGCGCTTGCATCGGCGCGCATGCAGCAACGGGCTGCCGGCGCAAGCGACGCCCCGTCCCTCAACGCCTCACTCATGTACGGGGTGAAAAACGGCTACATACCGAATATCGACATTCTGCGGGGGAACCTCGTGGCCGCGTTGGACCTCCGGGTCCCCATCTTTGACGGCAACCGGACCCGCGCCATGGAAGAAGAGGCGACTGCGGCCATTCATGCCGCCGAATCGCGGAAGCAGGAGATCACGCTCATGATCCAGGCGGAAGTCGACCAGGCGCTCTCCGAGCTTACCGCAGCGGGGGAACGGGTCAGCGTCTCAGAGACCAACATCAATCAGGCGGACCTCGCGGTGAAGAATGCCAGGCTCCGGTACGGCGCCGGGAGCCTCTCCAACCTTGACCTTCTGGACGCCGAGACGGCGGTCGCACAGGCGCGCCTGACGAACCTGCAGGCGCTGTATGACGTTGTCACAGGCATGATACGGCTCCGGCGGGCAACCGGAAGCCCGGTCGCCGGAGGATGAGGGAACTTCGATCCAGGGGCAAACAGGAGGATAATACGGGGGGAGAGCGGGACCAGGGGGTCAGCGCCTGAGGAGCCGGTACACCAGGGGGAGGCAGAAGAAGAGGAGGAGGCTCGACAAGGAGAACCCGCCGATAACGGCAACGGCGAGCGGTTGCTGCATCTGCGCCCCGGCGCCAATCCCCAGCGAAAGCGGGAGGAGCGCAAAGACCGCTGCAAGGGCGGTCATGATGATCGGGCGGGTGCGCATGCGGGTGGCGCGGACGAGCGCTTCGTCGAGGGGCACGCCGTCCGCGGTCAGATTCTTCATGTGATGCATGACGAATATCGCGTTCTCGGCGACGATCCCGATGATCAAAATGATCCCGACGAAACTCGAGATGTTGAATGTCACACCCGTCAGCCACAGTGCGCCGAACACGCCGAGGAGCGAGAGGACGTTGATCACAAGGATGGAGAGGGGAACCGCGAACTCCCCGAATTCAAAAAGGAGCACGATGAACACGAGCGCCACTGCCGCCAGCGTGACAAGAAGAAGCCCCCTGAATGAATCCTGCTGTGTCTCGTAGACTCCCCCGTACACCACCTCCACATCAGCCGGGACCGTCAGGCCCTTCGCCAGTTTTGCTTTGATGTCATCGACGGTGCGACCCAGATCGCGATCCTTGATCCTTGCGGTGACCGCGACAAACTGGCGGAGCCCTTCCCTGTGGATCTCGGCCTGTCCCCCGGTCTTCCCGAGTGCCGCAACCGAACGGAGCGGGATGCTCCTCCCTTCGGGAGTCATGAGCCGGATCCCTTCGATCTTCTCCAGGTCGAACCGGTACTCGTCCGGATAGCGGACCCGGATTCCGAGCAGTTTCTCTCCGCGCTGGATACTGCTTTCCGTCACGCCGTGGACCATCGTTTCAAGCTGTTCCTGGACATCGGCCACCGTCAGTCCCGCCAGTGACGCCCGCAGAGGATCGACCTTCAGCACGAGGGACGGTCCGGAGATCACGATGCCGTTGAACGCATCCACAACGCCCGGAACGGTCGCGATCAGGGCTTTCACTTCCTCCGCTTTCGCCTGTATGAGCCTCTGATCGGACCCGAACAACTTGATCTCGATCGGCGAGGGATTGTTCGTCAGGTCCCCGATCAGGTCCCCCATAGGCTGTCCGAATTCGATCCGGAGCGACGGCTCGCTCGCATTGATCCTGTCGCGGACCTCCGCGATGACGTCGCCGATCGGGCGGGAACGATCAGACCTGAGCTTCACAAGGTAGTCGCCTCGGCACGGCTCCGTCAGAAAGAAACCGAGCTGCGTCCCGGTCCTCCGTGAATACGATTCGACTTCGGGGACGGCCATGAGCATCCGCTCGACCTTTCCGAGAATCCGGTCGGTCTCCGTGAGCGAGGTCCCCGGAGGACTGTTGTAGTCCAGAACAAACGTCCCTTCGTCCATCTCCGGCATGAAGTCATTCCCGATATGGCTGTAGAGCCACCAGGTGGCGCCGACGATGCACAGAGCGGCTGGCACGATGACCCACCGGATCCCGAGGAGGCGTGTGAGCGTCCGCCCGTACCATTCCCCCAGAGAGGACTGCCGCCCGTGGCGGGCGACCTCCCGTGCGACATCGGATTCCCTGATCACGAAGGAGGCAAGGAGCGGCGCAAGCGTGATAGAGAACAGGAACGAGATCAGGAGTGCGAAAACCATCGTGACGGAAAGCGACGCGAAGAACGCTCCCGTCACCCCCCCCAGGAATGCCAGCGGGATGTGGATCACGATCGTGCTCGCGGTCGACCCGATGATCGCGGGCATCAGTTCCTTCAGCGAACGGCCGGCCAGCCCCAGGAGCGTGTCGGCCTGAGCGCCCCCTTCCTTCCGCGCGACGAAATGCGTGAACATGTTTTCGAGTATGACTATCGAATCGTCAATGATCAGCCCCACCGCCGCCGCGATCCCCCCCAGGGTCATGATGTTGATTGTCTTGCCGACAACGGCGAGGCAGACGATCGTGGAGGCGATCGTGACCGGGACGACGAGCGCGATCACGATGGCCACACGCCCGCTCCGGAGAAACACGAGGAGGACAACCATTGCAAGCGCGATCCCGACGATGATGCTGTCGCGCGTCGTGTGTATCGAACTCCGTATGAAGCTCCCCTGGTCGTAGAAGTTCTCAAAGCGGACTCCGGCCGGGATCCTGAGCGCCGCGAGCGCGCTGACGACATCGCTGCCGATCTGTACCGTGCTCCCGGTCGGCTGCTTCATGATGTTCACAAGGACCGCCTCCCGGCCGTGGGCGGTCGTGCGGATGAATTTGTCCGCGACGGCGGGGATCACTTCGGCCACGTCCCTCACCCGAACGGGCACGCCGTCGCGCACGGTCACGACACATGAGCCGATGTCCTCCGAGGTTCTGTAGAGGCCGGAGACCAGCGAGAGATACAGCTGGTAGTTGTTGTCGACCAGTCCGGCCGAAGAGACGAGGTTGGTCTTTTTCAGGGCCTCCGAGAGCCGGCGGATGTCCAGGTGATAGCCCGCAAGTTTTTCCGGGGCTGCGATAACACGGAATTCGCGGACATCCCCTCCCGTTATTTCAACCCGGGCGACACCGTTCACACGCATGAGTGCGGGCCGGATCTGGTAGAGGGCGATATCCCGGAGGTCGACAAGGCTGAGGGAATCGGAGGTGAGGCTGTATCCGAGTATCGGGAACACGGCGACCTGCATTTGCTCGGTCTGCACCGTCGCCGCCGGCGGCAGGGCGGTACGGATGTTGGCGATGCGGCCCTGCATGAGCTGGAGCGTCTGCTGGACATCGCTCCCCCAGTCGAGATTCACGGAGATTTCCGTCGATCCGCGCCCGGTGATCGAACGGACGACGCGTACGCCCGGAACGGCACTGGCGGCCTCCTCCAGCGGCTTCGTCACTTCGATCATCATCCGCTCCGCCGGTTCCTCCCCGTTGTCGGCGAGTATCACAATGCGCGGGAACGTGACGTCCGGGAAGAGCGATACGGGCATACGCTGAAGGAGGGCGACGCCGGAAGCGGCAAGGACCGCGACCGTGAAGAGGATGGCGCGGCTGTGGCGACGGACGTAGTCGAACAGTGTCATCAGGGCCTACCGGACAGGGGCGATGCGTGTGGAATCCGCAAGCGCGTAGTTCCCCTCTACAATGACCGCCGCACCCGGAAGAAGTCCCTTCCCCGCCACTTCGGCGAGCGAATCGGTGCGGGTCCCGACTTCGACCGGAATGATTCGCGCGAGAGAGTCGGGCGTCGCCACAACCACGGTGTAGGTGTCCGTTTCGTCGTTCCGGATCAGGGCGGACTTGGGCACGATCAGGACTCCGGTGTGCCTGCCGGTGACAATCCGGGCGATACCGTTCATTTCCGTCCTGAGAAGGCGTTTCTTCTTTTCATCCTGCCCGGCAAACCGGAGCCTGACCTTCACGGTCTGGCTCTGAGGATCCGATCGCGGGTTCACCGCCTCCACGACGGCGCCGAACCGGTCATCGGGGAGCGCCTGAAAAATCAGAGTCGCCCGTTCTCCCGGGCGCACCTGCGGCACGTCCGGGAGCGGCACGTCCGCCACGAAAATCAGAGTCGAGAGGTCCAGCAGCGTTACAAGCTCCGCATTTTCCGCCACGAGCTCCCCTTCCGTGGCGCTGCGCGTTGCAACGATGCCACCCGTCGCGGCGTGCACCTCGAGGTTGTTCTGACCGCCGAGCGCAAGCTCCATCGCCCGGCCGGCCTCGGCACGTTCTGCGTCCGTCCGCGCGCTGCGGAGGAGCGCTCCGGCCCCCGTGATCGCGGCGTGCGCCTCACGGGGCTGGATGACCGCCACGAGATCCCCCCGTTTGACCGGTGTCCCCTCGAGCACTTTCAGCGAGAGGAGCGTGCCGGCAATCGGAGCGAGTATTCTCCCCTTCCGGACTGCATCGGTATTCCCCGTCGCGGTGACCACAGTCTCCAGATCGCCGCGGATGAGCGGCACCGTCCTGACGGCCACCACTGCACCGACGGCGGGATTGTCCCCCTCGTCCTCACCGGCGCCGTGCTTCGCACATCCTGCCACGGCAGCACACAGGAAACACCATTGGAACACGCGCAACGGGAGAGTCGTCATAGGCCGTTTCAGTGAGCGTTCAGTCGTTCAATTCTTGCCCCGATGGACCGGATATCCGCGAGCGCCTGGATCTCCGCCAGCCGGACATCTGTCAGCGCCTGCTGGGCTGACAGGCCCTCCAGCGAGAGTGCACCTCCCCCGGCAAATTTGGATTTTGTCAGAATGAAATTGTCGCGTGCTTTCGCGACGTCCCCGCGAAGAACACGGAGACGCTCTCTCGCACTGGCAAGCTTCATACGCGTCCTGGCGGCGTCGGAAGCAATCGAGCGCCGCAGGAGTTCCATTCTATGGCGGAGATCTTCCGTGACAAGCTC
>DASVIU010000077.1:0-5065 GCA_036386275.1 Bacteroidota bacterium
TGATCATCTCCGAGCATTCAGGGTCCGTGCATTACCACCAGCTGAAAGAGAACGTGACCTTCCGCGAGATCGACGACGAGCAGACAGGGCACATCCAGAAGGTCGTCATCGATTCACGCGACCGCACGCTCGCCCCGACCCTCGAGGTCCACAACAAGAAGGGGAAGGTCGGGGCGTACATCATCCCGACACGGGCGCACATCGTTGTCAACGATGATCAGGTGATCATCGCCGGAACCGTTCTGGCGCGGATCCCGCGCGACATCGGCAAGACCCGCGACATCACGGGAGGCCTGCCGCGTGTCACGGAGCTCTTCGAGGCGCGGAGCCCGAACGACCCTGCGGTGGTGTCGGAGATCGACGGCATCGTCAGCTTCGGCGCCCAGAAGCGGGGATCGCGGGAGGTGATCGTCACGAGCCACGACGGCAAGGACATCCGCAAATACCCGATCTCCCTCGGCAAGCACGTGCTCGTCCAGGCCAACGACGTCGTCCGCGCGGGCGAACGCCTCTCGGATGGTGCGATCGACCCGCACGACGTGCTCCGCATCAAGGGTGTGGGGGCCGTGCAGGAGTACCTTGTGAACGAGATCCAGGAGGTCTACCGCATCCAGGGTGTGAAGATCAATGACAAGCATATCGAGATCATCGTCCGCCAGATGATGCAGAAACTGCGCATCGTCGACTCCGGGGACACGAAGTTCCTTGAGGGGGACTATGTGGACAAGCTGAAGTTCGAGGAGGAGAATGACGCCCTCCGCGACAAAGTCCTCATCGTCAGCAAGGGGGACTCGAAATTCAAGAACGGCCAGCTTGGCCCGAAGAAGAAAGTGCGCGAGACGAACGGCGACCTGAGGAAGAAGGCGAAAAAGGTGATCGAATACCGGGACGCGGAGCCGGCGACGTCGGAGCCGGTCCTTCTCGGCATCACTTCGGCCTCCCTTTCGACGGAGAGCTGGATCTCGGCTGCGTCGTTCCAGGAGACCACCAAGGTCCTCACCGACGCCGCGATCGAAGGGAAGCTGGACAACCTTCTCGGTCTGAAGGAAAACGTCATCATGGGTCACCTGATTCCGGCCGGGACGGGCCTGAAACACTTCAGGGACCTGAGGGTGGACGGGCCTTCGTTCCTCGAAGAGAGCGTTCCGGAGCCGGTGCCGGAGGAGGCGCCCGCGGTGAAAAAGACGAAGACGCGGGAAAAACTCGCTACCCCGTAACGGCGTCCATGTCTTGACAAAGTAACTCATTTTTCGTACCTTAAAAAGCTCTATCGAAAATCATCACACGATCGCAGTAACGAGGAGTCCGCGTGCCAACGATCCAACAGCTCGTAAGAAACAGCAGGCGCAGCGTCACATGGAAGAGCAAAGCGCCCGCAATGGGAGGCAGCCCACAGAAACGGGGTGTCTGCACGCGTGTCTACACGACAACCCCCAAGAAGCCGAACTCGGCGCTCCGCAAGGTTGCGCGCGTCAGGCTCACCAACGGCATGGAGGTGACCGCCTATATCCCGGGCGAGGGGCACAACCTGCAGGAGCACTCGATTGTGATGATCCGCGGCGGGCGCGTGAAGGATCTTCCCGGCGTCCGTTACCATATTATCCGGGGCACGCTGGATACCGCCGGCGTGGCCGATCGGAAGCAGGGACGTTCCAAGTACGGCGCCAAACGCGGAAAGTAACGCTCCCCTCACAGGGAGCGGCAATGGACATTCCAGGAAAACGGACGACGACGTGAGAAAGAAAAAATCGACACCCAGAGTCACAATACCCGATCCGCGGTACGGGGATGTCCTGGTTTCGGAGTTCATCAATAATATCATGAAGGCCGGAAAAAAACACCTGGCGCGCCGCGTGCTCTATGACGCCTTTCATCTCATCGAGGAGCGGACCAAGAGCACGGGGCTCGAGGTTTTCAAGAAGGCCGTCAGCAACACGCGCCCGATGCTCGAGGTGAAGGCCCGCCGCGTCGGCGGGGCAACGTACCAGGTGCCCACTGAAGTCCGCGGCGAGCGGAGCGTGGCCCTGGCGATCCGCTGGCTCATCGGCTACGCCGGTGACCGGAAGGACAAATCGATGTCGCAGAAGCTCGCCGCAGAGTTTATTGCCGCCTCCAACGGCGAGGGAAACGCGGTAAAAAAGAAAGAAGACACACACAAGATGGCGGAGGCGAACAAGGCTTTCGCCCACTTCAAGTGGTGAAGGGTTAGAGGGAGAGAAGCAGGAGCATATGCCGAGACAGTATCCGCTCGAACGGACAAGTAACATCGGAATCAGCGCGCACATCGACGCGGGCAAAACCACGACGACGGAGCGCATCCTCTTTTACACGGGGGTGCTCCACCGTATGGGTGAGGTCCATGACGGTGCGGCGACGATGGACTGGATGGAGCAGGAGAAGGAACGCGGGATTACGATCACTTCGGCCGCCACGACCTGTTTCTGGAACCACAACCAGATCAACATCATTGATACCCCCGGGCACGTGGATTTCACGGCGGAAGTGGAACGGTCGCTCCGCGTTCTGGACGGGGCGGTGGCCCTCTTCTGTTCCGTCGGCGGTGTCGAGCCGCAGTCGGAGACAGTATGGCGCCAGATGGACAAGTACGGCGTCCCGCGCATGGCGTTCGTCAACAAGATGGACAGGGTGGGTGCCGATTTTCTCGGCGTGGTGGAGATGATAAAGGACAGGCTCAGCGCCAACGCGGTCCCGGTGCAGCTCCCGGTCGGGGAGGGGGATCTCTTCGCGGGGATCATCGATCTCGTGACGATGAAGGCTATCATGTACAAGGATTCCACGCTGGGCGTCGAGTGGGATGAGATCGAGATCCCCCACGACATGAAAGCGAAGGCCCAGCTCTACCGCACGAAAATGCTCGAGGCGGTCTCCGATGAGGACGATACGCTCCTGGAGAAATACCTGGAAGGAAAGGAAATCACGCCGAAGGAGATCATGTCGGTTCTCCGGCGCGCCTGCCTGAAGGCCAGCATCATCCCCGTGCTCTGCGGGTCGTCCTTCAAGAACAAAGGGGTGCAGATGCTCCTTGACGGGATCGTGGATTACCTCCCGTCCCCCCTCGATCTGAACGAGGGGACGTTCACCGGGCACCACATGAACCTGACCGATCACGTGACCCGGAAGGTGGACGACAAGGGGCAGTTCGCCGCTCTGGCGTTCAAGATCATGACCGACCCGTTCGTCGGACGGCTGACGTATTTCCGTGTCTATTCGGGGACGCTCAAGTCGGGGTCCTATGTCTACAACTCGGTGTCGGACAAAAAGGAGCGGATAAGCCGCATACTCCGTATGCACGCGAACTCGCGCGAAGACGTCGACGAGGCCTACGCCGGCGACATCGTCGCGGCCGTCGGGCTCAAGAGCACCCGCACGGGGGACACCCTCTGCGACGAGGCCGACCCGATCATCCTCGAGAAGATGACATTCCCCGATCCCGTCATCCACGTGGCGATCGAGCCGAAGACGAAGGCCGATCAGGAGAAGATGGGGGAGGCGCTGCAGAAGCTGACGGAAGAAGACCCCACGCTCCGCGTGGCGACAAACGTGGAGACAGGGCAGACAATCATCAGCGGCATGGGGGAGCTCCACCTGGAGATCATCATCGACCGGATGAAGCGGGAATTCCGGGTCGAGGCAAACATCGGCAAGCCGCAGGTCGCCTACAAGGAAACGATACGGAAGAAGGTCCATGCGGAAGGGAAGTTTGTCCGCCAGTCGGGCGGCCGCGGCCAGTACGGCCACGTATGGATCGAAGTGGAGCCCAACGAGAAGGGGAAGGGCTTCGAATTCGAGAACGCAATTGTCGGCGGGGTCGTGCCGAAAGAGTACATCAAACCGGTGGAGCAGGGCATCGTCGAGGCGATGAAGAACGGTGTGCTTGCCGGGTACCCGGTGGAGGACGTGAAGGTCAAGCTGTACGACGGCTCATTTCACGATGTGGATTCGTCGGAGATGGCGTTCAAGATCGCCGGCTCCATGGCATTCAAGGAGGCGGCGCGCAAAGCCAGCCCGGCGATTCTCGAGCCGATCATGGCGGTGGAGGTGGTCACTCCTGAAGAGTACATGGGAGACGTCATCGGCGACCTCAACTCGCGGCGCGGGAAAATCGAAGGAATGAACCCCCGGAAGGATGCACAGGTCATCAAAGCGGCGGTCCCCCTGTCGGAAATGTTCGGCTACTCCACCACGCTCCGCTCGATGTCTCAGGGACGCGCCATCTACACGATGGAGCTGTCGCATTACGATGAAACTCCCAAGAGCGTTTCTGACCAGATCATTGAGAAGCTCAAGGGCAAAGAAACAGTGACCGCTTAGGATCGGGGCTGTCACCCACATCCCCTTCTATACCAGAGGAGAGACTTCAAATGGCAAAAGAGAAATTTAATCGGAACAAACCACACCTGAACGTCGGAACGATAGGCCATGTCGATCACGGCAAGACCACGCTTACCGCCGCGATCACGATGGTCCTTGCCAAGAAGGGGCTGTCCGCGATCCGTACGTTTGACAGCATCGACAACGCCCCCGAAGAGCGCGAGCGCGGCATCACGATCGCGACGGCGCACGTCGAATACTCAACGGAGAAGCGCCACTACGCGCACGTGGATTGCCCGGGGCACGCCGATTACATCAAGAACATGATCACGGGTGCGGCCCAGATGGACGGTGCGATCCTCGTTGTGGCGGCGACCGACGGCCCAATGCCCCAGACGCGCGAGCACATATTGCTTGCCCATCAGGTAGGCGTCCCCCGCATGATCGTGTTCATGAACAAGGTTGACGCTGTGGACGATCCGGAGCTTCTGGACCTCGTCGAGCTCGAGCTGCGCGACCTCCTGAAAAAATACGAATATCCGGGAGACGAGATACCGATCATACGCGGGAGCGCCCTGAAAGCGATGGAAGCGGCGATGAAGCCCGACTCCAAGCCGGACGATCCTGCGTTCAAGTGCATCATGGAGCTCATGGATGCGGTGGATACCTACTTCCCGGTTCCCCAGCGCGACATCGACAAGCCGTTCCTGATGCCGGTCGAGGACGTCTTCTC
>DASVIU010000078.1:0-8341 GCA_036386275.1 Bacteroidota bacterium
TGCCCCCCGAATCGATCCCGGGCTGGGTGCTCGGATGCGTCAGCAGGGTATTCGATGATTTTGAAAGTCTGAAAGAATTCCTCTCCACAGGACCGTAACAATACCCCCTTCTTCGTCTCTTCGCATACCCCGACCTGATGACTCACCCGCGCTGGTACCAGTCCGCGCGGGTCAGGGGCAGCCCGCTTTTCCCCTGAGCGGGCTTGACAAACAGGCACTGAAAGAGCGAAGTGCGTCCCCGGAGGAAATTCCGGGCCGCACCTGCATGGCATAACCTCCATGTGCGATATGTCGCCTCATCCACAAATTTGAGCGCCCGGGCATGCTGCTTTTCGAGACGTTCCTGCCACGCGTGAAGTGTGAGCGTATAGTGCTCGCGCAGGTTCTCCACATCACGCACTTCGAAGCCGCTCGCCTCTGCGATTCTCAGCGTGGTGCTGAGCGGAACGAGTTCGGTGTCGGGAAAGATGTACCGGTCCGAAAACGTCGGCCCCTCCTTTTGCGTATACCCGGGTCCGGCTCCAATACCGTGGTTGAGGAAGACACCTCCGGGCCGCAGGAGGCGCCACGCCGTGGAGAAGTACTCCGGCAGCAGAGATTCCCCCACGTGTTCGACCATCCCGACGCTGACGATCCTGTCGAAACTCTCCGTTTCGACGAGATCCCGGTAGTCACGTACCTGAGCGCGGCAATGTCCTGATATCCCCTTCCTGCGGATGCGTTCGTTCGCAAGTTGAGCCTGCGGCTCGCTCAGCGTGATCCCGGTGGCATCCACGTGATATCGCGTCGCAGCGTACATGATGAGCCCTCCCCAGCCGCAACCGATGTCAAGCATCCTCTCCCCGGGGCGGAGCCGCAATTTACGGCACATGTATTCGAGCTTCCGCTTTTGGGCGGCATCCAGGCTCTCGACAGGGGATTTAAAGTATGCCGATGAATACACCATCAAACGGTCCAGCCAGAGGGCGAAGAATTCGTTCGATACATTGTAATGATACGTGACGGCCTGCCGGTCACGTTCTTTTGAGTGGAGGGATCCCCGAAGCAGAACGCCCTGCCGGCCGACACGCCCTTTGCCGTCCGAGGGGAGCAGCAGGAGCAGACCGGCGATATGAGCCTTCTCGGCCATGCTTATCCGCATGCCGACGAGGCGTTCGGCCATCGCGAGTGCAGCGTTGATATCCCCTTCAAGATCGACGTCATCATAAATGTACGCTTCACCGAGACTGAGATCATCTCCGTGGAGAAACATCTTCCGGAGGGCACCAGCATGCCGCAGGACAAAGGTGAATTGCGGGACCTGCCCCGCTTCGGGTCCCCACACTGTGCCATCCCAGAACCGAAACGCGAAATCGCGCGGATGATATCCGCTGAAGATGTGGCGAAGAATCGAGAGGCCGGTCTGCACTCCGGCCCGATTCGAGAGAATTTCCTGTGTGTGCATTGTTCTTCCCTCCTTCCATGACCAACGCGCGGGATGGGAACGGACGTGCCCGCTGGATCTGGAGGCTATGTGGGAAATCGCCGGAACAAAGTCAAGAGTTACGCAAACACTTATCGAGTTGATGCGGGGGGCGCAGAATTGGCAGATTTGTCCCCGGAAGACCGGCACTGATAGGCCGGTGCCCCGCGGGAGAATGACCGGCATCATTGACATTACGATCCCTCGTCGATAGCTTGTAAGGAGGTAACCGATTTTTGCAGGAGGTGTTCTTTGTATGAGCACACACGAAGAGAGGAGCATCAGCTCCTCTCTTCGCTTTTTGAGGAGACGCACATGAACCGATTTCCCGTCATCTTAAGCGCTGCGCTCTTTGCCTGAAGCACCGCCCTGGCGCAGCCAGCCACGCAATTCACACCCGATTCACTCACACGAGCCCTCTGGCACCTCAATGAGGTGTCAGGGTCTGTTGTGCATGACACCGCCTCAGGGAATGATGGGATCGCCAGCGGAACGACAATTATCCCGGGGCGTTTCGGGAACGGGCGGTCGTTCAACGGGACCAGCGACTACGTCAGCATCCCGTCATCCGCCGCGTTTGACTTCGACACGTCGAGTTTCAGCATCGACCTCTGGTTTAAGACGACGCAGGGGAGCGGAGTAATACTCCGGAGAGGGCTTGCTCCCGATCCGGGGTTCATGATCTCCCTGCTGAACGGACATGTCGTGGGGATGATCGGGAACCGGAGCGACCTCCCGTGGCCGAATGCACTCCTGAGCGATACGAGCGTCGCGACATATGCGGATAATGCGTGGCATAGCGTCACGTTCACCAGGAGCCTCAGCGCAGGCAGGCTCTTACTGTATGTCGACGGGGTGATGGCATCGCAACCGGGGATCGGCTATTTCACACTCCCTCTCTCCGGGAATCATCCGCTGACGATCGGACGATGGGAGAACAACGACTACCCGTCGTACTTTGCCGGGGCAATCGACGAGATCAGGATTTCCGGATCCAACATCGTGCGATGGCCTGTCAGGATCACAGTTCATCCTGCACGACTCGATTTTGGCGGTGTAAGAGTCACTTCACGGGACACTCTCGGGTTCCAGGTCACAAACGCCGGGTACGGAGACTCTCTGCGCATAAGCGCGATCACATCCAGCAACTCTCACTTCAGCGTCCCGGGAGGACCGACTGCCCTGGGGCCGGGAGCTCATCGTACATTTGACGTTCTCTACGTGCCAACAGGATCGCATACCGATACAGGGACGGTGACAATTGCCAGCAACGACCCGTCGAACCCGTTGATTCACATTGTCGTCACCGGGCAAGGTTACGCGATCAGCGACACGCCTTCGATCTCGAGCATAGCATATATCGCCTACAACCAGGCGCGGATAGTCTGGACACGGAGCGCATTTGACACGGTCGGCGCCGCCGATCCGGTGACAGAATACAGCGTGTGGCACCGTGTCCCCGGCAGCGGGAGCGGATATCAGTCTAAGAGCCCGGCTGCAAACACTTCCTTTCCTGCGGACACACCCGGCCCGACGTGGGAATTCATACAGTCTGTGCCTGCTATCGGACTCGATGCCTATTCGCTGGCGGTGCAGGTACCTGTCACGACGTCCGGGGCGAGTTCTTGGCAGGTGTACATGGTTGTCGCTCAGACCAGGAACCTCGTCACATTCATGTCTCCCCCGGACAGCATACGGGGGATCGCAGTCACCGGGATCAAAGGCTCAGAGGAGAATCCGGCTCCGGCCAAGGCTGCTGTTTCTCTTGTGGTCTTTAACACGCTGGGCCAGGCGGTTGCGAGAGAAGGATAAATGTCTTATGGTGTCTGACCATGGAGACGCCACAAACACTCTCGCGGAGGCTCGGTCCGTACTCGGCCGCGGCCGTTGTTATCGGCTCGGTCATTGGATCGGGGATCTTCCTGACGCCCCAGCGTGTCGCCGCGGTGGTGCAGATCCCCGGGATTATGATCGCCGTCTGGGTCCTGACCGGGCTCCTTACGCTGGCCGGGGCTCTGACGAATGCGGAGATCGCGAGCGAGATCGCTGAACCGGGCGGACAGTATGTCTTTTTCCGCGTCCTGTATGGCGACTGGCTGGCCTTCCTCTACGGCTGGTGCACGTTCATCGTGTATCAGACCGGCTCCATCGCCGCCATCGCCGTGGCATTCGCCCGCTATTTCGGATACTTCGTCCGCCTCCCCCACCTGAGTCCCGCACTCGAAGCCTGGAAACTTCCTTTCATCGGCGACATCGCCCCGCTGGCCGACATCGGCGTCAAGATGGTGGCCATCGGCGCGATCGTGACGGTGGCGGTCGTGAACTACACGGGAGTCCAACGGGGAGGCCTCCTCCAGGTGATATTCACCTCGTTGAAGGTCGCGGCGATTGCCGCGATTATCGTGCTCGGATTTGCCGCGGGAACGGGGAGCGTAAGTCACTTCTTCCCTCTCTGGGGGACCCCGTCATCGGGGGATCTCCTCGGCGCAGTCGGGATCGCCATGGTAGCAACGCTCTGGTCGTACGACGGTTGGAACAGCCTGACGTACCTCGCGGGGGAGGTGAAGGATCCGCAAAGGAACATACCCCGGGCACTGATACTGGGAACGATCGCAGTTATCTGTATCTACGTGCTCACGAACCTCGCGTACCTCTATGTGCTGCCGATCGGGGAGATGGCACAATCGAAACTGGTCGCGGCGGACATGATGGAGAAGGTGTTCTCCGGATACGGAGGGATGTTCATCTCGGCTGCGGTGATGATATCGACGTTTGGAACTGTGAATGCGACGTCGATGACCACCGCGCGCGTCTACTTCGCCATGGCGAAGGACAAGATGTTTTTCAGGCAGATGGGGCAGGTCCATCCGAAGTACCGCACCCCCGGCCGGTCGCTTGTCGTTCAGGCCGCATGGGCATCACTGCTGACGCTCACCGGGACGTACGATCAGATATTTACCTACGTGATATTCGCCGCGTGGATATTCTACGCCCTCGGTGCCGCGGGGATCTTCATCATGCGGCGGAAGTATCCTTCCGCCAATCCCGCCTACCGCGTCCCGGGATATCCCGTGGTGCCGATACTTTTCGTCGCCGTCGCGACGTGGTTCGTCATCAACACGCTTGTGAAGCAGTCGTCGGATTCCCTCGTCGGACTGCTCCTCCTGCTGGCCGGGCTGCCGTTCTATTTCTACTGGAAGCGGACCGCGACTACCTGAAAATCTCCGTGACCGGCACGACGGTGATATCTTCCGGGGGGAGCTTCACCGGGAAGACCGCGATCTCCTTGTCTTCGTTTTGAACGGCCTCCGGCTTCTTTGTCCTGTACGTTATCGGACTCGGCAGGTCGTTGGCAAGCTCGTCATGAAGCCCCTTTGCATCCTTTGCCACGACCACAATCGTCATCGTTCCGTAGTGCAGGTGCTTTTTGATCGCCCTGTTGACATCCGCAAGAGTCAGTGTCCCCACCATCGCACGGAATTGCGCAAGATGGCTCCCCGGAATCCCGTAAAAACTGTCGTCGATCGCATATCCGAGCCGCGCCATCGTGGTGGGGGCATAGTTGAGGATATACTTCTTCAGGAATTTCCGGGTGAGTGAGAACTGCTCTTTTGTCAGCCCGTTCTCCACAAGGTGCCGGTATTCCCGGAGCGCCGCGCGGAGGGCAAAGTGCCCGGCTTCCGGCGGGACAGGCCTGATCCACATCTCAAATATCTGCTGGCGCCTGCACACGTTCTGAGGCGGGACGTTGCGTCTCCCTGCTTCCGGGAAATTCTCTATGTAGGAGTAGTCGCCGTAGTTCAGTCCGCGCGCCTCGCGTATGACCTGGTATAGATGGCTGCTCGAGTTTCTGTGTTCCCCCAGCCAGGAGTTCGCGATTGCCAGCGCGTACCAGTCCTTGCTCCCCCGGAGGATGTCAATGGGAACCCCCATGCTTATTGCAGTGGCGGGCGCATCCTTCTCGACGATCGTGGCCTTGAAACCCCGGATGGGCGCGGGGACGGGTGGATCGACGGGGTGGGGCTTCCCGGCGGGAAGCTTGCGCAGATCTTTCCCCAGGCGGGAAAGAAGCGCCGCGTCGTAGCCTCCACCGAGGCCTATCACGAGATTGTCTTTCGTGAAATAGATCCTATAGAAGCTGCGGACGTCGTCCAGCGTAATGCTTTTCACGCTCGAGACAAGGCCCGAGGTGATGTGTCCGTACGGCGTGCCGGCGAAGATCGCATTGTAGAGGACCGCTTTCCCGAGCTCTTCATCGCTCGAGTAGCGGAGCGTGTTTTCCAGAAAGTTCAGCGGCCGGCTCTTGATCCGGTCGAGATCCTGTTGCGAGAACGCCGGCGCCGTCATGGCGTCGAGAAACAGCGGATAGTACTCGCCAAGGTTATCCCTGTGGACCCGGCCGTAGATGACGGTCATTTCGGCCGACACTGTCGCGTCGTAGGCCGCGGCCAGGGGGTACAGTTTTTCCAGGATCTGTTCGTAGCTGTTCCTGAGCGTCGACCCGTCCGTGAGCATCGCCGCGGTGATCGACGCCAGACCTTCCTTCCCCTCGGGATCGTTCTGGGACCCGACCTTGAACCAGATCCGGAAGCAGACTGTCGGGTCGTTCTTCACGGGGACGACAACGGCGTTGTCGGTCTTCACGCTCGCTTCTCCGATAGTCATGGAACAAAAGGCGACACACACGAGGGCTGCCATGAGGGAAAGCGTCTTCATTTCGCCACTCCTTTCAGGACAACGATGGTCCGCCGTTCCGGGACGAAGTATTTCTTCGCGGCGTTCACGATGTCATCCGGGGTCACTTTCGCCAGCGCGGCGTAATACCCGTCCACCGCATCGATGCCTCCCGTGATCGAGACGACATGGGCCAGACGGCCCGCCACCCTGTCCGGTGTGTCGAGGTTCATCAGGAATTCATACCGCCGCCTTTTCTTCACGCCGGCAAGCCTCTGCGCATCCACCGGCGTTGACTGAAACGACGCGATGGTTTTGAGGACCTCTTCCTGTATCGCGGGAATGTCCTCATCTTTCTTGATCCTTGCAACGATTTCGAAAAGGGGCACGTCGCGCTGCAGGGGAATGCTGGCCCGAATCGCATCCACCCGCTGCTCCTGTATGTAGAGTTTTTTGTAGATGTCGCTCGTTTCTCCGAACGCCAGATCGCCGAGGACCGTGGCCGCAACGAAATCGGTATTGGCAGGATCGAACGCGTCCCCCTTGAACGCCATGTCGAGTATGGGGAGGGTTTTCCCGGGATACGAGACAGTGCCCGTCCGTTCCGCTTTCTGGAGCGGCTCCTGCTGAACGCTGGACGGCTCGTATCCCCTCTGCCACCCGCTGTAGTACTTTTTGACAAGTTTGAGCACGGCATCCGGCTTGACGTCCCCCACGATAAGGAGCACCACGTTCTCGGGGCGGTAGAACTGTTTGAAGAACCCGAGGCTGTAGTCGTAGGCCTCAGGCATGGCTTTGATGTCCCGTTCGAATCCGATCGTCGTATGCTTGTAGGTGTGGACATCGAATGCGAGGTCGCGCACTCTCTCGTCGAGTACTTCAAACGGATTTGTCACGCCCTTCCTGTATTCACCGTAGATCGCACCTGACTCGGTCTGAAACGCGGGGAGCTCATAATGAAGGTTCTGGAACCTGTCGCTTTCCACCTCGATGACTTTCTCCAGGTCTTCCACGGCGAAATTCAGGTGGTAGGCGGTGATGTCGTCCGACGTGAATGCGTTGGCGCTCGCCCCGATCGAGGTCACGATGCTGTCATAGACCGGACCGGGGTACTTTTTCGTTCCGCGAAACATCATGTGCTCGAAGAAATGGGCGAACCCCGACTTGCCGGGCTCTACCTCGTCCCTGCTGCCGGTCCGGACGACCGAATAGTAGGCGACGAGGCCCGGCGACTCCATCGGGATCGTTATTACTTTCAGTCCGTTCGGAAGGACCGTGGTGTGGACTTTGTACGGGAGTATCGTCTCAGCCATTGCTGAGCTCCCGGCAAAAAGAAGCAGGCAGAGGCCTGCGGCGATCGGCTTCATAGAGTGTCTCCGGTTGTGCTCGGTGGTGAATCACGGGTGATACTGTGGCGATCACATGCCTTCGCTGAATCGGTCCAGGAATGAGATTTCCTGCGGGCTCAGCCTTTCGACCCCCTGCGTCGAGATCTTCATGCGGATCCGGTCAAGTTCCTCCCTGTTCACTTCGTGAAGTTTTGCACTGTCGATCCTGGCCCAGCGGTCGACCGCATTCCTGGATACCACGACGGCCGGAGCCGCAGCCTTCACCTGTGCACGGTGGATGTGACGGTCGATGAGCTTGAGATAGACGTACGCGCCGACGAATCCCCCGAGATGGGCAAAATGAGCGATGTTCCCCTCGCTCCCCAGTCCTCCGAAGAGGGAAAGGGCGGTCATGCCAACGACGAGCCACCGCGCCTCGATAGGCAGGATCCCCCAGATGAATATTTTCTCCCGCGGCCAGAGGTACGCAAACGCAAGGAAGATTCCGTAGATAGCCCCGGAGGCTCCGACAATCGCCACGAAGGGAGTGAACACGAATGAAAGGACCGCCCCCATAATCCCGCTGATGAAATAAAGCCAGAGATAGCGAGCGCCGCCGAGCTCCTGCTCCACGCGGGGTCCGAAGAAGAAGAGACCGAGCATATTAAAGAGTATGTGGCTCGGACTGGCATGCATGAACATATACGTCACCAGCGTCCAGGGACGGAGGAGCGCATACGCCGGAACCAGCGTCATGGCATTCATGAGTCCGGGGGCCGCAAGGCTCAGCACGTACAGGCCCACGTTTGCTATGATGAGCCGCATTGTCCAGCTATTCATCATGTATACCGTCCGAACCTGTGAACTGTTTCATACA
>DASVIU010000079.1:0-2154 GCA_036386275.1 Bacteroidota bacterium
GTTCTTGACGAAGAACTCGCCGAGGACCTCGCCGTCCGCCGATATGACCTTCGTGGCGAGCTCCGACCGCGGATTTTCGATTCGCGACAGGGAGGGGAGGCCGGAGAGGAGATAATTGAAGTAAACGCCGGAGAGGATCAGAAGGAGGAGCGCGGCCCCGGCGATGATCTGCAGCCTGCGTGCGAACCGGATCCGGTTCCACAGCCGCCGGTAGAGAGGACCGTTGACATTCCCCGGAAGATTCGAATCGGTCGTCATTCCTTCACGCCGGAGGCCGGTTTCGAGAAGAACGTGTACATGGCGGGGATGACGAACAGCGTCAGGACGAGAGAGAAGAAAAGTCCGCCGATGACCACGACCCCCATGGAGACCCGGCTTCTGGCGCTCCCGCCGAGCGCCAGCGCAATCGGGAGGGCGCCGAGGATGGTGGCAAGGCTGGTCATCAGTATGGGGCGGAAACGGGAAGCCGCGGCATGCCTGACCGCCTCCAGCAGGGAGAACCCCTTTTCCTTCTGCTGGTTCGCGAACTCGACGATGAGTATCCCGTTCTTGGTGACGAGCCCGATCAGCATGATAATACCGATTTCGCTGAATATGTTCAACGTCTTCCCGAGGAGCCAGAGCGAAAGGAGGGCACCTGCAAGCGCCAGCGGAACAGTGAGCATGATCGTGAACGGATCCCTGAAGCTCTCGAACTGGGCGGCCAGGACGAGGTAGATGAGAACCAGCGCCAGGAGGAACGCGAACACGATGTTGGACGAACTTTCAGCATAGTCACGCGATGCCCCGGCGAGCGTCGTGGCAAAGGACTCGTCGAGGACGTTTTTCGCGATCCGGTTCATCTCCGCAATCCCGTCACCGACAGTCCTCCCGGGGGCGAGCCCCGCGCTGATAGTCGCCGCCTTGAACCGGTTGAAGTGATAGAGCTGCGGAGGAGCGCTCGACTCTTTCATTTCCACCAGGTTGTCAAGCTGGACAAGCTGCCCCCGGTCGTTCCGGACGCTGAGCGACTTCAGATCGAGTGGTTCGTCCCGGTCCTCCCGGTTCACCTGGCCGATCACCTGGTACTGGAACCCGTTCATTTCAAAATAGGAAAATCTCCCTCCGCTCAGCGCGAGCTGGAGCGTCTGGGCGATGTCGATGACCGCAACCCCGAGGCTCCTGGCGCGGTCCCGGTCGATCGTGAGGTCGATCTGCGGCTTGTTGAACTTCAGGTTGACGTCGGGAGTCTGGAACACCGGGCTCCTGTTCACCTCTTCGAGGAAGCGCGGGAGCGACCCGCGGATCTTCTCGAAGCTCTGGTTCTGGAGCACGTACTGGACAGGTTGGCCGCTGCGCGCGCCCCCCCCGCTCGCCGAGATCGTCTGTTCCTGGCTGACGAAGACACGGGCTTCGGTCATGCTCCGTGTCCGCGCGACAAGATAGTCCGCAACCTCCTGTTGCGAGCGGCGGCGCTCCTCGGGCCCCGAAAGGAGAAGCCGTACGCTTCCCGCATTCACAGACGACCCGGCACCGGACACGCTCAGGCAGACCCGCTTCTCGGGCACCGAATCCCCCACGAACGTGGAGAGACGGTCCATGAACGCGTCTGTGTACTCGAAGGAGGCGCCTTCAGGCGCGGCGACGCTCATCCGGAGGTAACTTCTGTCGTCGAGAGGCGCAAGCTCCGACTGCAGTGTCTTCCCGAACAGGAGTATCAGAAGGAGCGACACCGCAATGATCACCCCTGCCCACCACCGGTGGTTCATGAACCGGGCGAGAAGGCCTTCGTAGAGAGCGTTCAGCTTTTCGAAATATGGCTCCGTCGCCCGGTAGAAGCGACTGTGCGTGCGGGATTTCCGAATGAGCCGGGCGTTGAGCATCGGGGTGAGTGACAGGGAAACGAATGCCGAGATGAGCACCGCCCCGGCGATTATAACGCCGAACTCGCGAAAGAGCCGCCCGACAAACCCTTCCAGGAATATAATGGGAAGGAAGACCGCGGCAAGCGTGACGGAGGTGGAGATGACAGCGAAGAAGATCTCTTTCGAGCCCGCGAACGCCGCTTCCATCGGGGTAAGTCCCTGCTCCACTTTCTTGAATATGTTCTCCGTGACAACGATACCGTCGTCAACGACGAGGCCTGTGTCGAGGACGATCGCCAGGAGCGGCAGT
>DASVIU010000080.1:0-2478 GCA_036386275.1 Bacteroidota bacterium
CGTTTGCCAAATCCCTTCTCGGTCGCCACCAGAATGGTTGTCCCGGCCCTCCTCAGGGCCACCGCACCGATGACCCTGTCTTTCTTGCCCAGTTTGATCGCCCTGACGCCGCCCGCCGAGCGTCCCATGGGCCGTGCCTCCTGCTCGTGAAACCGGATCGCCAGCCCATCGTGCGTCCCGATCACAACGTCCTGTGAGCCGTCGGTGAACCGGACATCAATCAGCCTGTCCCCCTTCCCCAATCCTATGGCACCGATGCCTGTCCTGCGCGGGTTGCTGAACTCGCTCAGGGGAGTCTTCTTGATCATTCCCTGTTCCGTCACCATCATGACGAACAGGGGATCCTCGAAGTTCTTCACCGAGACATACGAAGCGATCGAATCCGCCTGTTCCTTGGAGATGAGGTTTGCAATCGACTTCCCGCGCGAGGCGCGGCCGCCTTCGGGGATCTCGAACACCTTCAGCCAGTAGCATCTCCCCTCGTTCGTAAAGAGCATGATATAGTCGTGCGTGCTCACCACGAACATATGCTCGATGAAGTCGTCTTCCTTCGTCGTCGCGCCGGTGCTTCCTCTCCCGCCGCGGGTTTGCCGCCGGTACCCACTCACCGGAAAGCGCTTGATGAACCCGCCGTGGCTGATGGTGATCACCACCTGCTCTTCCGCGATCATGTCCTCGATGCTGAACTCTTCGGCAGTGTACACAATCTCCGTCCGCCGTTCGTCTCCGTAGTTCTTCTTGACCTCGAGCAACTCCTCTTTGATGATCTCCAACTGGAGTTGTTTGTTCTTCAGGATCGCCTTCAGGCGCTCGATGAGTTTGATCGTCTCGCGGTATTCGTCCTCAACCTTCTTCCGCTCGAGTCCCGTAAGACGCTGCAGTCGCATCTCCAGAATCGCCTTCGCCTGGATTTCGGAGAGCTTGAACTTCTTCATCAGCCCCGTCTTCGCCGTCTCGACATCCTTCGATCCCCTGATGAGCTTCACGATCGCGTCGATGTTGTCCAGGGCGATGATATAGCCTTCGAGGATGTGGGCCCGTTTTTCCGATTCGTCCAGCTCGAACTTTGACCGGCGGACGACAACCTCGTTCCGGTGATCGACGAACCGCCGGATCATTTCCTTCAGCGTGAGGATCTTCGGCCTGCCGTCCACAAGCGCGAGCATGATGACCCCGAAGGTCGCCTGCATCTGCGTGTGTTTGTACAGGTTGTTCAGGACCACATCGGCGTTCGTATCGCGTTTCAGGTCGATGACGATGCGGAGCCCGTCCCGGTCCGATTCGTCCCGGATGTCGGCGATATCCTCGAGTTTCTTGTCATTGATCAGATCGGCGATTTTTTCGATCAGGTTCGCTTTGTTGACCTGGTACGGGATCTCCGTCACGACGATGCTCTGGCGGTCGTTCTTCCCCGTTTCGATGCTCGCTTTCGCCCGCACCACGATCCGTCCGCGGCCGGTGGTATACGCGCTTTTGACGCCATCGAAGCCGTAGATGATCCCCCCTGTGGGGAAATCCGGCGCCTTCACGAACTTCATCAGTTTCTCGTCCGTCAGCGCTTCATCCTTTATCAACGCGATGCAGCCATCGATAACCTCGCCCAGGTTGTGCGGCGGGATGTTTGTCGCCATCCCCACCGCAATGCCGCTCGTTCCGTTCACCAGGAGATTCGGGAACATCGCCGGAAGGACGGAGGGTTCCTTGAGGGTATCGTCGAAGTTGGGGACAAAATCTACGGTGTTCTTCTGGAGGTCTTTGAGCATTTCCTCTGCGATGCGCGACAGACGCGCCTCGGTATACCGCATGGCCGCCGGAGAATCGCCGTCGACGGATCCAAAATTTCCCTGACCGTCTACGAGAGGATAGCGCATCGAGAAGTCCTGCGCCATGCGCACCATCGTGTCATACACGGCCGAGTCGCCGTGAGGGTGGTATTTCCCCAGCACCTCTCCCACGATGCGGGCAGATTTCTTGTACGCGCGGTTTGCGGCAAGCCCGAGCTCCTGCATTCCAAACAGGACGCGCCGGTGCACGGGCTTCAGTCCGTCACGGACATCGGGGAGCGCGCGCGCGACAATAACCGACATCGAGTAATCGATATAGGAACCCCGCATCTCGTCTTCGATGTCAACAGGTATGACCTTTTCGTTCACAGTTGCCATAAGCGATCAGTCAGTGTGACTCCGGTGCCGCCCCCGGTCAGATATCCAGGTTACGGACGTATTTTGCATTCTTCTCGATGAATTCCCTCCGCGGCTCAACGTCATCTCCCATGAGGATGGAAAATGTCCTGTCTGCGTCGGCGGCGTTTTCGATCGTCACCTGGAGGATAGTGCGCGTATCGGGGTTCATCGTCGTTGACCACAGCTGCTCGGGATTCATCTCGCCCAGTCCTTTGAACCGGGAAATCACGACTCCGCTCCCGAGCACGACGGCCCCCTCCTCGGGTGGTGCCTCCACATGTTCTTCCTCCGCCTT
>DASVIU010000081.1:0-9453 GCA_036386275.1 Bacteroidota bacterium
GATCTGATTGTCGGGGTCATAGGGGCCTTCATCGGCGTCTGGGTGTTCGGGCTGCTCGGCATTTCGAGCGGAGGCATCCTCGGGTTGCTGATCGCCGCGGTTGTCGGCGCTCTCATTCTTCTGTATATCATCCGGCTCGCCAAAAAGGGCTGAGCTCTGCCCCGATCGGCGCACGTTGTGTGATGTCACCTGTGATGGACCCCGCAAACTACAGGCCTGGATCTCTCTGTCCAACACTGCGCAATAGCCTCGGCTGGTCAGTGGCATTTGCTCTAACTTCCGTCAAGGATAGAGGATGGACGCAGGCGTTCTCATCGGGTACTTCGGCAAACGGGAAGAAGCGCGCAAGGCTCTGAAGGCATTGCGAAGGAAGGGTTACCGCCGCGCCGCATGGGTGAGCAAGAGTGCGGACGGAGATGTCTCTCGATGGGACCCGTTCCGCTGGCGCCTGGTGTTCGGAGCCGCCCTCGCTTTCATCGTCTTTGGAACAGTTGCATCGGTCCTTTCCTTTGTCCTTCAGTGGCCTGGTCCTGACGCGGGAAGTTTGTCGGCGATCTCCATCATCGGGGCCGGGGTGGTCGGGATTGCCCTGTCTGTGACGTTGATCCGTCGATCGAAGTCCGGAGTAGACCTGCGACTTCTCGAGGACCACTCTCACTGGATGGTCGCCGGCGAAAGCCTCGTGATACTTCAGGCGCCGCAGGAAACGCTTGGGATCCCCGCAGCTCTTCTGCTGGAAAGCGGCGAGGTCCCTCCCGCGCTGTTCATCCTCCGTCCCGGCGGCGAAATCCCGGGCCGGGAGGATTGGGGCTCCGGGTCGCCGCTCACCGCCTCGCAGCTCCAGGAACACGCCCGGCGACTGGCCACGGGCCATCAACTGGCCACGGGTCCGCCGCGGGACATCGGACTGCTCAAAAAGATCGAGCATGACCGCAGATGGATCCACCGGGCCTGCCTGGTTCTCACCGAAGCGAGTCGTCTGGAAGAGGGGGTGCCCCCGAGCGCTGAATGGCTCCTCGACAATGAATACATCCTCGAGAGCAACGCGCGCGGGATCAGGCGAAACCTCCCCCGGCGATATTACCGTCAGCTGCCGGTGCTTGCTAACGAGCCCGACCGTGATCTCCCCCGCATTTACGACCTGGCGCGGGAACTCGTCGCCCATTCAGACCTGAGCCTGGACCAGGAGAACATCCTCTCATTCTTTGCTGCCTATCAAGGTGTGGTGTCATTGTCCATCGGCGAACTCTGGGCCGTTCCCCAGATGCTGCGTCTGGCGCTCGTGGAAGGCATCCAGCTCATCGCCAACAGGGCCCTGACTGAGCTGCGCGAGCGCGGGATCGCAAGTTTCTGGGCGAACCGGCTCATAGCGGTCAACCGTCAGGATCCCCACCAGATCTTCGCAATTCTGGCCGAACTTGCCAGGTCCCACCCGAACCCCAGCCCCTATTTCGCGTCGCAAATGATCGACTACCTCTATGACGAGGGTCCGATCATGGAGCCGGTACAACACTGGCTCGAACGAAAGTTCAAGAAATCCCTGAGCGATCTTGACTTGCGTGAGAAAAACCGCGAGACACAGGATCAATTGTCCATCGGGAATGCGTTTACAAGCTTGCGCCAGCTCGACCTGCTCGATTGGAAGATATGCTTCGAACAACTCAGCCGGGTGGATGAGCTGCTGCGGAAGGATCCAGCCGGTATCTATGTCCGGATGGATTTCGATACGCGCGATCGATGCCGCCGGGCTATTGAGGATCTCCGCCGGGGCTCCGGACTTTCCGAAGAGAAAATTGCTCAGGGTGCTCTTGATCTCGCACACCAGGCTCTCCATGATCCGGAGCCGGATACCCGCTGGATTCACGTCGGGGCCTATTTGATAGGCGAAAGGAGAAGAGATCTGACACGGATGCTGGCCTGCCGCGAGTCGATGCATTTCCGCGCGTTGCAGTGGACGTATCGCCATCATTCCGCGGTGTACCTCGGTGGACTCGGTTTCTTGACCCTCGCAATGATCTCACTTCTCCTCCTGGTTGGAGCGGGCGGAGAGTCTTCCGGCATGCAGCTTCTGGTCGCTCTCCTCCTGCTCGTCCCTGCGAGCCAGCTCTCTCTCGAGGTGATGAACTACCTGGTCATGCGTCTCTTGCCGCCGAGCACATTGCCAAAGATGGACTACAAGGAATCGGGGATTCCCGACGCCTGCCGGACACTGGTTGTCGTGCCCATGATGCTCACGGACCTGGAGACGATCGCTGCCGAGGCGGAAAGGCTTGAAATACGGTATCTCTCCAATAAAGAAGCCAATTTGCTCTTTGGCCTCTTCGCGGACTACAAGGATGCGGCGCAAATCCATTGTGAAGAGGACGACTCCCTGATCCAGGCTGCGAACAGGTCAATTGAAGACCTCAACCGTCGTTATGGCGGTGACCGTTTCTTCCTTTTCCATCGGAACAGGGAATGGTCTGAGTCCGAGCAGAAATTTATCGGCTGGGAGCGTAAACGTGGGAAGCTGGAAGAACTCAACGGACTGATCGATGGCACGCGAAAGCACAGTGCCGATAGCCTGGTCAAGGTCGGCAGCGCGGACCAACTTGCTGACGTGAGGTTTGTCATCACGCTGGACAGCGACACGCAGCTGCCGCACGGGACCGCCCGCCGCCTTATTGAGACAATCGCGCATCCGCTCAACGAGCTTCGCCTCGACAGTCAGGGGCGGATCCAGGCCGGCTACACAATTATCCAGCCGCGCGTAAGCCCCTCTCTGCCGAGCACGAGCGGCTCCCCCTTCAGCCGGCTCTTCTCGGACCACGTCGGCATCGATCCGTATACCAATGCTGTCTCCGATGTCAATCAGGATCTCAGCGGTGAGGCCTCCTACCAGGGGAAGGGTATCTACGATGCACGCGCTTTCAGCCGGGTCCTTTCCGGCAAATTTCCCGAGTCCTTGCTCCTCAGCCATGATTTGATTGAAGGCGCCCACGTCCGGGTGGGCCTGGCGAGTGATATCGAACTCTATGATGAATTTCCGCAGGACTACCTGAGCTTCATCAAGCGACAGCACCGATGGATTCGTGGCGATTGGCAGATCGCCGGGTGGATCATGCCGCGAGTCCCCCGGCCGGGCGGTGGCCGGATCCGGAACCCGCTTTCCCTGTTCAACCGCGGGAAGATTTTCGACAACTTGCGCCGCAGCCTGCTTCCCGCAGGCAGCGTCGTCCTGCTGTCGGCCTCCTGGCTTTTCTCATGGGAAGCCGGAATGATTTCCACAGTGCTGGTCTCTGCGAATCTGCTTTTCAATTCTCTGGCGCAGCCTTTTACCTGGGCAACCTCCCTCCACAGGTCGAAGGGGATCTCCTCCGAAAAAGTGGCCCACGATCTGCTGCGCGTGATTGCCGAGGCGGCGCTGTTGCCATACCAGGCCTGGCTGACACTGGATGCCATCGCGCGCGCCCTCTACAGGCGTCACATTTCGCATCGGGGGCTCCTGGAGTGGGCTTCAGCGCAGGTGATGCGTAACGATTCCCGGGCCAAACACCCCATGCTTCTGTTTTCAATGGGTCTGGGGAGCCTGCTGAGCGTGATCATGGGTCTGGCCGTTCGGCTCTGGATGCCGTCGAGCTTCTGGCTTGCCGCCCCCTGGTTGGTGCTCTGGTTCGTTTCACCCGCGGTCGGCTGGCACCTCAACCGGCGTCCGGAGTCGAAACAGCCGCAGTCACTCCTCACGCCGGAGGACCGGCAATTCCTGAGAAATGTCGCACGCCGCACCTGGCGCTACTTCTCGGATTTTGTCAACGAAAGGTCTTCCTGGCTGCCCCCCGATAATTTCCAGGTCTCATATCAAAATCAGCTGGCCATGCGGACCAGCCCGACAAATATCGGTCTCTGGATGGTTAGCGTCCTCGGGGCACATGATCTCGGGTACATCACCGGGGATGAGGTCACCCATAAGTTGACGCGGACGATGGAGACGATCGCCAAACTGGAACGTCATGAAGGCCACCTGCTCAATTGGTACGATATTCAAACCCTGGCTCCGCTCAAACCCCGATACGTTTCCACCGCCGACAGCGGAAATCTGCTTGGTGCTTTATTGTCGCTGGACCAGGGAATCGGGGGGCTGAAGAAGGCGGCACTCATCGACAGGGAAGCTTTTGCGGGGTTGCGGGACACCGGTGAAGTCCTGCGGCAGAGTCTCCTGGCTGAGAAAATTTCCGGCGTGGATGGCCGCGCGCTTGACGATCTGCTACGAATATGGAGATTCCCACCGGACCGTATCATAGACGCACTCGGGGTGCTGCGCAGGGCGGAACATGACGTCAGGGATCTGGCCGAAAAGGCCTGGGTCTCTGAAGCGGCCGGGGGGAAGGTGGCCTACTGGGCGAGGCAGATGCAGAGCCAGCTACGGGCCTGGCTGCTGGTTGCGAATCGCTACCTCGCCTGGATCGAAATCCTGGGTGAGAAGACTCCGGAAGATGTTCGCATGCTGAATTCGGACGCCCGGCTGGCATTCCTGGGAGCCCTGGATCGGGCACCCTCCCTTCAGGATCTCGCCGTAGGAAATCTCGCCTGGATCCCGTACCTCCAGGAGCTCCGGGAACAAACGCCTCCGGACGATAACGAAGTCGCGAACTGGATCAATCGCGTATTCAAAGCTCTGGATGACTCGAAATGGCTGGCCGGCGAAATGATGGCGTCGGGCGACCAACTCGCACTGACGGTACGCGAGCTCTCCGGATCCATCAACATGCGCTTCCTCTACAACTCCTCCCGCCGGCTCTTCTCGATCGGCTATAATGTCGCTGAAGGGCGGCTGGATCATGCCTTTTACGACCTGCTGGCAAGCGAGGCCCGCCTGGGGAGCTTCGTCGCAATCGCAAGGGGGGACGTTCCCACCGAGCACTGGTTTGCCATGAGCCGGCCTTACGGCGCCATCGGCCGGCGCCAGGTGCTGCTCAGCTGGACCGGTTCGATGTTCGAGTATCTGATGCCCCTTCTTTTCCAGCGATCGTATGCCAACTCGTTGCTGGACAAAGCGACCCGTGACGCCGTCGCGGTCCAGATCGCTTACGGCCGCAAGCACCACGTCCCGTGGGGCATCTCGGAGTCCGCCTACGGGGACGTTGACGTCCATAAGACCTATCAATACAACGCATTCGGCGTGCCGGAACTCGGGCTTAAACGGGGTCAGGTTGATAAGATCGTCATCGCGCCGTATGCCACACTTCTGTCGGTTGCGCTTGCACCGCAGGAGACTCTTACGAATCTGAAACGCCTCTCCGGTCTGGGGATGTTGAACGATTTCGGCTACTACGACGCGATGGACTTCAATCATCAGCCGGACCGCGAAGGGGACCGCGGCGCGATCGTGCGGACATATATGGCCCATCATGAAGGAATGGGTTTCCTTGCGCTCATCAACTTCCTCCGTGGCAATTCCGTCCAGGAAGCTTTTCACGCCGACCCCCGCGTACGCGCGGTCGAGCCGTTGCTTTTTGAACGAATCCCGCATCTCCCTCTGATGGACCAGGTCTCGGCGCACGCGCGCGTCTCCTCTATTGCCGCCGTGGGAGAGGTCGCCCTCTCGGTGAGCCAGTTCGACACTCCCCATACCTCCACGCCGAAGACCCAGTTGCTTTCCAACGGCACATATGGCCTGATGCTCACGAACGCCGGCGGCGGCTACAGCCAATGGCGCGGCATTGAAATCACCCGGTGGAGATCGGATCGTACGTCGGATCCATGGGGGACGTTCTGCTACATACATGACACAGATTCGGGCCGGCTGTGGTGCAACACCTATCAGCCGGCCGGGGGGAGGGTAGAGGACTATAGCGCAAACTTCTCGCTGGACCGGGCCGTGTTCCGGCGTTTCGACAACGACATTGAGAGCGAGTCCGAAATTATCGTTGCTCCGGAAGACGCTGTTGAAATCCGGAGAATGACTTTGATCAATCGTTCACTCCGGACCCGCCATCTCGATCTGACGAGCTACGTTGAACTCTCGATGGCGCCTCACAATGCGGACCGCCAGCATCCCGCGTTCAATAGGATGTTCATCCAGACAGAGGCGGTACCCGGAGAGAAGGCGCTCCTCGCGCACAGACGGTCCCGCCAGGAGAGCGATCCCCCGATGTGGGTCGGCCACCGCTTTACCCTTGAAGAAGATGACATCGAAGCCCTGCGGTTCGAAACCGACCGGGCCCGGTTCATCGGACGGGGGCGGACGCTCGCCGGCCCGATGGGCGCGGTTCAAGAACCGGGAAACAGTGAGGGTTTTGTCATTGACCCAATCCTCAGCCTGCGTCAGGGGCTGAACCTGGGTCCCCGGCAGCGTGCAAGGGTTTCGATGATTCTGGCCGCCGGGGCAACCCGGGAGGAGGTCTTGAGCCTGCTGGGCAAATACAGCGATCCCCCTACAATCGATCGGGCGATGGAGCTGGTCTGGGCCTCGGCCCAGCTCGAGTTGCGGCTCCTGCGTATCCAGCCCGACGAAGCCCGGCGCTTTCAGGAACTGGCAAGCCATTTGCTCTTTCCGAATCCCCTGCTCCGTTCTCCCTCAGACCGGCTGATGAAAAACCGCAAAGGGCAGTCCGGCTTGTGGGCCTATGCCATCTCCGGCGACCTGCCTATTGCCCTTGTTGCCATCGGCGAGGAGCGTGACATGACTCTGGTGCGTCAAATGCTTCAGGCACACACCTACTGGCGGATGCACGGGCTCACGACCGACCTGGTAATCCTGAACGAAGAAGCCGGTGGTTACAGGCGCCCGCTGCATGAATCGCTCGAACTCCTTATCCAGTCACATGCGGCAACTTCTGGCGAGGATCGTCGCGGGGGAATATATCTTTGCGACGCGGATCTTATTCCCCCGGAAGACCTGACGCTTCTGCGGGTCGTGGCAAGCGTCGTGATTGTGGGGGCCCGTGGGACTTTGCCCCTACAGTTGGGATTGAAGATGGATGCCCCCGATTTGCCCGAACCGATGGTCTCGAAGCGAGATCCCCGTGATCCGTCGGCAGTCCTCCCCTTCATGGATCTTGCGTACTTCAACAGCCTGGGTGGTTTTACTCCGGACGGGCGCGAATACGCGATCTATCTGGGTCCGGGGATAAACACACCCGCCCCCTGGGTCAACGTCATAGCCAACCCGGGCTTCGGCACGCTCGTGAGCGAAACGGGTTCCGGCTTCACATGGCAGGGGAACAGCGAGAGGAATCGCCTGACACAGTGGTCGAACGATCCCGTGATGGATCCGCCGTCGGAAGCGCTCTATATCCGGGATGAGGAAACCGGCATTTACTGGACGCCGTGCGCTTCACCGATTCGGGAGGAGGCCGCTTACCGTGCCAGGCACGGGGCAGGATACACGGTGTTCGAGCATAACAGCCACGGGATCGAACAGGAGTTGACGGTCTTCGTCCCCATCGATGACAGGGGGGGAAAACCAGTCAAGATCCAGAGGCTGTCACTCAGAAACGATTCCAGCAGACCGCGCAGGCTGTCCGTGACATTGTACGCAGAATGGACTCTCGGGGAGTTTCGTGAATCTTCCCAGGATCATGTCGTGACCGGCTGGGATGACGATGTTCAGGCGCTGATTGCGCGCAATTACTACAATCCTGATTATGCCGATTGCGTGGCATTCGCAGCCATAAGCGAGCCCGTCGAGTCGTACTCCGGAGACCGGACAACCTTCCTGGGGCGCAACCGCTCGATGAGAAACCCGGTGGCGATGGAGAGAACTCAACTTCCAGGCCGGACCGGAGCGGGCTTTGACCCGTGCGCGGCGATACAATCCATTGTAAGGCTGGGTCCCGGCGAACGGACTGAGATCACCTGCATGATGGGGCAGACTCAGTCGCTGGAGGAAGCTCAGTCACTTGTTCTCACCTACCGGAATAGCCGGGTTGTCGAGGCTGAGCTCGAGGGTACGAAAAAGTGGTGGGATGATCGGCTCGGCTCGATCCAGGTGCATACTCCCGAACTTGCCGCTGATTTGCTGATCAACCGCTGGCTGATGGTTCAAAGTCTCGCCTGCCGGATCTGGGGGCGTTCCGCCTTTTACCAGTCCAGTGGCGCCTTCGGCTTCCGCGATCAATTGCAGGACATGATGGCCATGGTGTACGCACATCCCGTCCTGGCGCGCGAACACATTCTGCTCGCAGCAAGCCGTCAGTTCAAGGAGGGGGATGTTCAGCACTGGTGGCATCCTCCGAGCGGGGTGGGAATCCGCACCCGGATCTCCGACGATCTCCTGTGGCTCCCTTTCGTCGTTGCTCACTATGTCACCATCACCGGAGACATGGATATCCTGCGCGAGAGCGTCACATTCCTCGACGCGCCTTTGCTCAAAGACGATCAGGCCGAGAGCCTCCAATCTCCGGGAGTGTCAACAGAACGGGGCACGCTTCTCGAACACTGCCAGCGCGCGCTCACGTGCAGCCAGAAGTTTGGGGCGCATGGATTGCCCCTGATGGGAACCGGAGACTGGAACGACGGGATGAACCTCGTAGGTGCCGGAGGGAAGGGGGAGAGCGTCTGGCTGGCGTGGTTCATGGTTGATGTGCTGAAGGGGATGGCCGAGATGGCCGGACTCATGGGCCGGCTGGATCTCAGCATCACGTATGAACAGGACCGGAAAGCGCTCATCGAGCGTGTTGAGCAGTTCGCTTGGGACGGGGAGTGGTATCTTCGGGCGACGTTTGACGACGGGACGCCCCTGGGGTCTTCGGCAAGTGCCGAAGCCCGGATCGATTCTCTTCCTCAATCCTGGGCCTGGCTGAGCGGCGCCGCCAGCAGGGACCGGGCTGAAAAAGCGCTGGAATCGGCGTGGGAGCACCTCGTTCGCAAGGATGATGGGCTGGTTCTCCTCTTTGAGCCTCCGTTTGACACAATGAAGCCCTCACCCGGGTACATCCAGGGTTACCCGCCCGGGGTCAGGGAGAACGGCGGCCAGTACACTCATGCGGCCGTGTGGCTGGCAATGGCAATGGCGCGGAGCGGGGATGGTACCCGTGCAGCGAACATCCTGCGAATGATCAACCCCGTTGAGCACGCACGCGATCCGTTGACGGTGTGGCGCTACGGTGTCGAGCCGTATGTGATCGCGGCCGACGTGTACAGCTCGCCCGGGCGGATCGGTCAGGGGGGGTGGACCTGGTATACCGGCTCGGCGGCGTGGATGTATCGCGCCTGGGTCGAAGAGATCCTGGGGCTTCATGTGCGGGGAGAGACCATGCGAATCGCCCCGGTCATTCCCGGATGGTGGGATGGTTTCCGCATGAGCTACCGTCACGGCGAATCGGTCTATGAGATCGAGATCGACAATCAGGAACATTGCGAGCGGGAAGTCTCCTCGGTGGAGATGGACGGTAAGTGTGTGAAAGACGGCGTGATCCCTCTTGGCCGGGATCTTGTTAAGCACCGGATCGTTGTGCGCATGGGGAAACCGGA
>DASVIU010000082.1:0-4485 GCA_036386275.1 Bacteroidota bacterium
GACACCGACAAGGAAGGGGATATTGCGCGAGGAGAGAATGTCGGCAATTTCCCGGAGTTTCGCGGGGTTCTCGAGTGGATTGACGTCCTCGATCCGTATCAGGGCGGTGTGAGATGTCTCGTGCGGCTGCCGGAGGAGGTCGTGGAGCAGGTCGGCAAAGTACAGGTACCGGTCGGTCTCCGTCGCCGAGGCAAAAGGGCAGTCTGCGATGTACATGAGATTCCCCGAGCGGACGATGTAGGGGACTTCCCAGTGCTTGCCCGAGGAAACGGCGGTGGCCGTCACCGTGACTTTCTTCCTGTCGGCGATTTCTATCATGTTGATGTTCGGCTCCCCCTTTGTGAACGCGAGCTCGCCGGCACGAACCACGTCGAAGACGCTGAGGGAGTCGATGTGGGAGACGCTGAACCCGTACTTCTTCTTCACGTCCGGACGGGAGGAGAATTCGAGGAATCCGGTGTCCATCCATATGACCGGCGTGGCGGACGAGAGGACGTCGTCCTGGAACCTCACCGGCGGAGTGTAGACCGCGTCAAACCCGATGAAGAATACGAGATCGTACCGGGAGAACGTGTGCGGGACGTACTCGTTCACGCCGAGAACGCGGCTCGTCGCATTGAAGTGTCCGAGGAGGGCCGCGAGCTCCCGCCCGCGGGCGATGGCAGGGCTCTTCATTGAGGTTCCCCCCTCAACGACGATAAGGACGCTTGCCGGCGATCCCCCGTCCCCGGGGGCAGCCGGCGCATCGGTGATCAGAACGAAGAGGAGCGCAAGCGGCAGGACACAGCGTTGGAGCACACAACTCCCGTGTTGTTCGAAGAATGACGGCAATATACGGACAATCCCGCTCATTTGGAATGTCGGGGCGGAATGTCGGGGCGGAATGCTCCGGTGGGGGGACCGGCCACTATTTTGTGTCGAGGATGACCGGAAGCCCGTCTTTCCCGGATCCCACGATGATCACCTTCGTGTTCGCCGAGGCCGCGAGCTTCTCCGTGGCCTCGATCCCTTTCCACCTGAGGAGGGGTTCGCTGATCCCCTGTGCAACGATCATCTGGAAGTCGGCAATGCCCTTGGCTTCGATTCTTTTCCGGTCCGCTTTCTGTTTCTCTTTGGTGAGGATGAACTCCATACGCTGGCTCTCCTGTTCCGCCCTCTGCTTCTGTTCGATCGCATCAGTCAGCTGTGAAGGGAGCGCGACATTTCTCAGTGGCGTCGTCTCCACGACGATGCCGCGGGGCCCCGTGACCCTTGCGAGCTCCTGCTGTATGTCTGTCCCGAGCCTTTCACGCTCCGACGAGTACAGTGCACTCGCCTGAAAACTCGCGGTCACAGCGCGGCTGATCGAACGGAACTGAGGAATCAGGACCACGTCCGTGTAGTCCGTCCCGATCTTCCTGTACACGCTCGCCGCAGAATCCGGATCGAGATGATACAGGACGCTGATCTCGAGTCCGATGGTGAGTCCCTCCCGCGAGAGCACCTGCATCGCCTCCTTGTGTTCGGTCGTTTGTATGGAGAATTTTATGATGTGAGCGAGCGGATTGACCGGGTTGATGCCGGACCTGATCGTATTGTCCGACACGACGCCGAAGACGTCCACGACTCCGACATTCCCGGCGGGGATGATTGTGAAACACTGCAGCACCGCGAGGACGATGAAGATGACCGCAACCACTCCCGCGAGCCCCGCCATCCCCTTGAATGCCTGGTTGCTTTGCTGCAGTTTTTTTGATGCGGCCCACCATGTAAAAAGAGCCACGAGCGCAATGACGACACAGAGCAGGAATACCATGGTGCTTTTCCTCGTGAGTGGGGGATACGACAGAGCAATCCGGAACTACAGGTGCGGCCTCCGTAATCTACGAAGGCCGGCCGCAAACGGCAATGTTTTCCAAATGTAGTAAAAAAAACCTATCTTCACGCTTGAGGTATTATGATGAGGGGAACATCTATGAGGGTGCTCGTTCCACAACGATTGAAGAAAGGGGATCTGATCGGCATCATTTGTCCGGCGAGCCCGGTGCATGACCCATCCCGGATCGAGAGGGGGGTGCGCTATCTCGAAGGGCTTGGCTACCGGACGACGGTCGGCCGCAACGCATCGCAACGGAGGGGATATCTTGCCGGCACGGACGACGAGCGTGCGCAGGACATACACGCGATGTTCACGAACAAAAAGGTCAGGGGAATCTTCTGCGCGCGGGGCGGGTACGGCACCCCCCGGCTTCTTTCCCGTATCGATTACCGCATCATCGGGAGGAACCCCAAGATCCTCGTAGGGTACAGCGATATCACGGCGCTTGCCCTTGCGATCTGGAGGAGGTGCCGGCTTGTGACGTACCACGGGCCGATGCTCGCGGTGGATCTGGGGGCTGACGTGAACCCGTTTGCAGAGGAGTCTCTCTGGAGAATTCTCACGTCGCCGACCCGGCACGCGACGCTCGCGCTGGCCGACGAATCCCCCACGCGGGTGATGTACCCCGGAACGGCGACAGGGCGGCTGCTCGGGGGGAATCTTTCGCTTCTCGTCTCATTGCTCGGGACCCCGTATATGCCGGACATCCGCAGGGGAATCCTCTTCCTCGAGGAGATCGGCGAGGAGCCCTACCGTGTGGACAGGATGCTGACGCAACTGGGAAACGCCGGGGTCCTTTCCCGTTTGGGCGGCGTGGCCGTGGGACGTTTCACCGATTGCATCCCCAGAGACGCTTCCACCCCTACTCTCCCCCTCGACGCAATCATGGCCGGAACAGCGGGAAACACGGGAAAGCCTTTTATGACCGGGTTCCCGATCGGTCATGAAAAGCGGATGGTGACCGTCCCTGTCGGAATACGGGCCCGGCTGGACGCCGACGAGGGTGTGATAACCCTTCTGGAGCCCGCGACCGCCTGAGTCGCGTCCGGCATATTCCGCATCAGGGTTCCACTCCTTGAATTTCTTTCAAAATTATCGTAGTTTTTTGCATGCTGAACATTGCCGTATTTGGTTCCGGAGCCGGATCGAACTTCAGGGCGATCCTGACGGCTATTCAGCAGGGGAATATCCCCGCCGCCCGGATTTCTCTGGTTCTCAGCAACAATTCCGGTGCGGGCATACTCGGGATCGCCCGGGCCAACGCTCTCCCCGCCATTCATCTGAGCCAGAAGCAGTTTCCTGACGAACAGTCGTTCGCCAACGCGATCCTGTCCACGCTGCGTGATCACGGTGTGAACTTCATCGCGCTGGCCGGATACATGAAGCAGGTGCCGCCGGCCGTCGTCGCGGCGTACCGGAACAGGATCGTCAACATACATCCCGCCCTGTTGCCGCGGTTCGGCGGTGCCGGGATGTACGGGATGCGCGTGCACGAGGCAGTGCTGGCCTCCGGAGAGAAGATGAGCGGGGCCACCGTTCACTATGTCGATGAGGAGTACGACAACGGACCGGTGGTGTTGCAGCAGACGGTCCCGGTTCTCCCCGGAGATACGCCCGAGTCGCTCGCATCACGGGTTCTGGCGGCGGAACACCAACTCTATCCCGCGGCGATCGGGCGGATCGCACAGAACGAAAGAACCCCCGAGCATCATCACTCTTAATCGTATCACCGGAGAGTCCCGTGCCCAAGATCCGTCGCGCTCTGATCAGTGTTTCCGACAAGCGCGGGGTTGTTGAATTCGCGCTCGCGCTGAGGGAGATGGGTGTTGAGATCATCTCCACCGGAGGGACGGCGTCCGCGTTGCGCGCGGCCGGGATCGATGTCCGCACTGTGTCCGACGTGACGGGATTCCCGGAGATCCTCGGCGGGCGCGTGAAAACCCTCCACCCGCGGATCCACGGAGCCCTCCTGGCGATCCCCGACGACCCCGACCACATGCACCAGACGGCGGAACTGGGGATCGAGCCGATCGACATGGTGGTTGTCAACCTCTACCCTTTCGTGCAGTCGATTGCGCGCCCGGGCGTGACACTCGAAGAGGCGCTGGAGCAGATCGATATCGGGGGACCGTCGATGCTCCGGTCGGCGTCGAAGAATTTCCGTCACAAGGCGGTCATCGTGGACCCGGACCGGTACCCCGCCGTCATCGCGGAGATGAAATCCGGCGACGGATGCGTATCAGAGACGACGTGTGAGGCGCTGGCGTGCGAGGTGTTCCGGCACACCGGACTGTATGATGCGGCCATCGCCGATTACCTCGAGACCCGGACCGGCCCCGCTGAGGGCCATCCCGCGATGCTGAGAATCCAGGCCGCCAAGGAGTATGACCTCCGCTACGGGGAGAATCCCCATCAACGGGGCTCGCTGTACGGGAACTTCTCGTCGCTGTTTCGCACTCTTCACGGCAAGGAGCTCTCGTACAACAATATCGTGGATATGTCGGCGGCGGCACTGCTTGTCGCCGAGTTCGACGCGCCGACCGCAGCCATAATCAAGCACACGAACCCGTGCGGCGTCGGCACCGCCGGAACGACCGCCGATGCTTACGGGAAAGCGCTCGCGACCG
>DASVIU010000083.1:0-5766 GCA_036386275.1 Bacteroidota bacterium
CCATACTTCTCGCGCTGAGTAAGACCAACGTGGGGGATTATACGGAAGACGCCAACACCGTGTCCGGGCCGGCAATCACCGCCGCCGGTCCCAGTCCCCGTGCAGGGTCGGTTCTTTTCGACAATTCGTACAATCTCCAGCAGCCGAAGGCCAGGGTCAGATTGTCGACCTACACATGGCCGACCGATGCGTTTCTGATCGCCCGGTACACCGTTATCAATGACACGACCATCAGCTATCCTCTGTACCTGGGGCTTGCAGTGTCGCCCGAGCCCGGCGGGGCGTATGGTGGAGAGACAGTGACCTATGACGCCACGAAAAAAGTCGCGTATTTCTTTGTGTCGGGTACCGCGATGTATATGGGAGTCAAACTTGTGAGCGGAACCCCCTATTCCTTCCACGTGCTCGACTACGGCGTATATTCGCCGTCGGATCCCAGTTCGGACGCCGCCGTCGATTCGACACGCTACAAAATGACAGCCCTTCCCGGATTCGATAATTCACTCACCGTGGGGGCAAACGGATCGATCTACAACCTGAACGCAGGCCTCGTGACGATCGCCCACGGCGACTCCTCGACGTTCAGTGTCGCCTACGTCTGGGGGACCACGCTGGGTGCGCTGCAGGCCGCGGCGGATTCGGCCGATGCGCGTTACAAGAAAGTGTTCACGTCGATCCAGCAGACATCTCAAGCCGTCCCGCAAAGCACCTCGCTCCTTCAAAACTATCCGAATCCTTTCAACCCGGGGACCGTGATAGAGTTCCAGCTCCATCACGCGGGGGAAGTGTCGTTGAGAGTCTATGATGTCCTCGGTCGGGAGGTCGCGGTCCTGGCGAACGGCACGATGAATGCAGGGACCTATCGCGTTCCCTTCGACGGGCGCCAGTTTGCAAGCGGCATCTACTACTACAGGCTCATCGCAGGTTCGTTTAACGAGACGAAACACATGTTGCTTGTGAAATAGCCGATGGCACGGGGAGGCGGAAACGGGGCGGAGAAGCGGCGCGGGTCGCCGGACCTGGAAGCGCTCATTCAGAGGAAGTACCATGAACTTCCGGAGAACCAGCGCAAAGTAGCTGATTTTCTCATCCGGCATATCCGGGACGCGCCGTTTCTCTCCGTCATGGAGATCGAAGACCGGAGCGGGGCCAGCAAGGCAACCGTCGTCAGGCTGGCCCAGAGCCTTGGCTTCTCCGGCTTCCTGGAAATGCGCGGGAAGCTGATAAAAGGCGTCCAGTCTCAGATGAGGATCACGGAGATGTTTCCCCTGCTCGCCGGGACGAGCCGCAAGGAAACACTCACGGCCGTCGCCGATCAGGATGTCAGGAACATCAACCAGACGATCAACCAGCTGGACCCCAAGGTCTTCAAGGACGTGGCACGGATGATCCTCAACGCCTCGCGCGTGTATACGCTCGGCCTGGGAATCTCCTCGCTGATGGCAAGGATCCTTGCGTACTCGCTCAGCCAGGTGGCGATCCGGTCGACCTCGCTCGTGCATGACTACGAGACATTCATCGAACAGATCCATCTGTTCGACCGTTCGGATCTGATTATCGCTTTTTCGTTCCCTCCGTACTCGAAGGAGACGATCGAGGTCGTCAGGGCGGCCGCGGGAAGGAAAACGCGGATCGTCGCGGTGACCGACAGAGTGACATCCCCTGTGAGCCTGTACGCCGCACGCGTGCTTCCTGTTGTGAGCCAGAACATGCTGTTCACAAATTCGTTCTCCGCCATTTCCGTCATCATCAATGCACTCACCACGGAGGTCGCTCTCCTGAACAAGGCGAAAGCATTGAAGAACCTGAAAGAGAGCGAAAAACTACTCGAACGAACCGGACACTACTACGCAGGGTAGAGGAACCGCCATGAAATCAACCCTTTGCCTTTTCCTGGTCCTTCTCGCGGGGGCCGGCACGCTGATCGCGGGAACAACGGGGAAGATCAGCGGTCACGTGGCGGACGCAGGTAGCGGCGAATCGCTTGTCGGTGTCAACATGGTCCTCGTCGGCGCGCCGCTAGGGGCGTCGACGGGCACCGACGGGAGCTACGTGATACTGAACATCCCGCCGGGGACGTATGACCTGCGGGTGACGCTCGTAGGCTACGGCGCCACTCTGATCAAGGGTGTGCGGATCGTGGCCGACCAGACGACGACAATTGACGCGAGGCTCGAAGTCTCGGCGGTGGGACTGGCGGAAGTGGTGATCCAGGCCGAACGGCCGATGGTGCAGAAGGATGCGACCGCCACAATTGCCGTAATCAACAGCGAACAGATCAAGATGATGCCGGTGAAGGACTTCGTGGAAGTGCTCCAGATGCAGTCGGGTGTCGTGGCTGACGGCAGGAACCTTTATGTGCGGGGGGGGCGCTCGAACGAAGTTGCGTATCTCATTGACGGCATGTACGTCAAAGACCCGGTCCTCGGGACTTCGGGGACGAGGATCCACAACGAAGCGATTTCGGAGCTGGTGTTTCTCGACGGTTCGTTCAATGCCGAGTACGGGAATGCCCTCAGCGGAGTTGTCAACATCGTGACAAAGGAAGGGGGGAAGGATTTTACGGGATTGCTTGAAGGACGGACGAGTGAATTCGGCATCAGTCCGTACAGGCAGTACCGGGAGGACAGGGTCGCGGCATTGGTGAGCGGCCCGATCACCGGCGATAACCTGAACTTCTTCGCCAGCGGCGAACGGGACGCCCGGGGAAGCTGGCTCCCCTTTGGCTATGACCGGACACTCTCGTTCATCGGGAAAATCAGCGGAACACCCGTTTCCGGGTTTAAGACCACCTTGACAGGGAGGTACAGCGCGAACGACAACCGGCCGTACGATCAGAGCTGGAAGTATATCGGCAACCAGTATCTGAAGATCCGGGAAAAGAGCAGGCAGACTCTCCTCACCGTCACGCACACAGTTCTTCCGAATCTCTTCTACGACGTGCGGTTGTCATATTTTAACCAGTCGTACTATTCGGGCATCGATAAGGACACGTCGCAGTATCTCACTACGGGGGGCCGGCAGTATTTCCGGAACATCGGGTTGGGGACCGAGTTCTATTCCCTGGCTGATCCGGTTGAAGTCACGGACAACCGGACGGAGACGTTCAATGTCCGTGGAGACCTCACCTGGCAGATCGGGCGCAACAACGAAGTGCGCACGGGCTTCGACTTCAAGAAACACAACCTTTCCTATTTCGACGTCTACGATCCCAAGCGCGTCGCCCCGTACATCACGGATTTCGATAAACACCCCATCGAGGGGGCGGCCTATATACAGGACAAGATCGAATTGAGCTCGCTTGTCGTCAGCATCGGACTCCGGTTCGATTATGCCGATCAAAGGGCGCCGTTCCGAAGCAACCCTCTCGACCCCGCATCGATCGTCCCCTCGAAGGCGAAAACACAGTGGAGCCCGCGTCTCGGCGTCGCACACCCAATAAGCGACCGCACGGCGCTCCACTTCTCGTACGGGCATTTCTTCCAGAACCCCGACTACGAGCGCCTGTATGAAAATTCGCAATATGACGTCCACGTCAACCAGCCGATCTTCGGCCAGCCGGATCTCAACGCCGAGAGGACGACGGAATACGAAGTGGGAATCACACATCAGTTCAGCCAGACATTTACCGCCTCATTTACTGCGTATTACAAGGATATCACGGGCCTCATAGGAACGATGTATTACCCTCCATTCCAGGATGGGAGATATGTCGGCTATTACCTGTACGTCAACGAGGCGTATGCCAACGACAAAGGTTTTGAGACCCGCCTGACGATGCGAAGGTCGAAGTATGTGGCGGGATCGCTCACGTATACCTACTCGGTTGCAAAAGGGAGCGCATCCTCCGAGCTGGAGAACTATCCCAGCACGACGCAATCCACGCTTCTGTACCCGCTGAATCAGGACAGGACGCATCTCCTGAACGCAAACGTCAGCGTGATGTTCCCTGCCGACGACGGTCCGTCCATGTTCGGCGCGTACCCTCTGGAAAACACATACTGGAACGTCATCGTTCGCGTGAACAGCGGAGCGCCGTACACGCCATCAAGCAGGCGGAGCAGTTTCATCCCGATCAACTCCGCACGCATGCCGACGACGTACTCCGTTGATCTCGAATTCGGGAAATCGTGGAAGTTCGGCCGGCTCACGTTCGAACCGTTCGTCGAAATTCTCAACCTCACCGATCACAAAAATGTCCTGTATGTCTGGCCGGACACCGGCGAACCCGACGTCACATTTGACACTTCTCACTCGAAGGAATACCTGCAGGACCCGAGTAACTACGGGCCCCCGCGGCGCATCCGGATCGGCGTGCGGCTGACGCTGTGAGCCACGCACGCGGTGTTCGACTGTCAGCGGCTTCATCCCCAGGGGCGAAAGGACGAGCAATCATGACAATGAGCTCTCACAGAAGATTCAACGCCGCGATCGCGTGCTGCGCCCTGTGTCTGGTGTGTGGCCTGGCATTCACCCCGGGCCGCGCAGACGCGCAGGAGAAGAAGAACAGGAAGGCGGACGAGAGGCCCCTGACGGTGCAGAAGTCCACCGGGATACTCGACCGCGCAGGCGGGGCACATACGAAAAGCAACATCGGCTCCTATTTCGTGAACAGGGGGAAACTCTACGCATCGGACTATTCCCAGGGCCCGACATTCGAGTGGCCGATCGGATCCACGCATGAATTCGTCTACCGGGCGAACCCCTATGTCGGCATCCCCGGCAACGTGGTCCAGGGGCGTTTCTACAGTCACTCGGAGTGGGAGGCGGCGGCCGGGTACAACAACCGCGATAGTGCACAACCGGCATTCAGCGACAGGCCCTACACATGGCCGGCCGGCGGATGGCCGGTGAAGGACGCCTCGGGGAAGCCTGTTTTCGTCTCCAACCAGGACAGCTACTGTGTCTACAATGATTCGTTGAACACCGTCGGGATACTCAACCTGCAAATCAACCAGACCGGCTATGCCTTCAGCCAGAAGTCCGTTCGCGACATGGTCATTTACATATTCGATGTCACAAACCTGTCTACCCGGACGTACGATAGTCTCTACTTCGGCGTCTATGCCGATATCTCCTGCGGCGGATCCGACAAAGTGCAGGATTACGGGCACCGCCGGATGGTTTTCGATACGTCGCTGAACCGGCTCTACCTTTACAAGTCCAGCGGTGTCTCGTTTCAGTGGAATGGCGCGCCAAGCGGATACTTCGGAGTCATTCTCCTGCAGTCCCCCACGGTCAACGGCACCCAGCTCGGTATTACAGACTGGCACTACAATCGCTATGCGGATGATCAGGACCAGGACTGGGTGCAGTACGGTACACTCTCCAGTTCGCCCGCCCTTTTTACAGACATACTCGGCCCGAAGTTCTTCCACCCCGGGGCGAACGCTCCCAATCTTCACTATGACGACCCGGCGACGATCCCTGCGGACGGCGATGATATCGTTTCCACGATGGGATCGGGTCCGTACAGGCTTCCTCCCGGTGATACGCTCCGTTTCATAACTGCGTGGGTGGCCGCGGGAACGGCTCCCGATATGGACCAGATTACCGCCAACGCGTACAAACTTCTGGCCCAGGGCTTCGTGACTTCGAAGCCTCCTGAGGCTCCGAAAGTGAGAGCTGTCCCCGGGGACAAAAAGGTCCTTCTGATGTGGGACAACACGGCAGAGCGTTCGCGTGACATTTTCACGAACGCGGTCAATTTCGAAGGGTACCACCTGTACAAGAGCATCGACAAGGGGCAGCACTGGGATCAGATCG
>DASVIU010000084.1:0-5108 GCA_036386275.1 Bacteroidota bacterium
GGAAGGGGAAAGACAGAAACTCTTGTCAAATTCCGCGGAGCGGAAAACGGCGCAAGGGGAGAAGCCGGATCTCTCGTCAAATTCCGGTGAGCGGAAATCAGCGCAAGGCGAGAAACCGAATCTTTCCTCAACTTCCGATGAGCACAAGGCGACAATCAAAGATACTCTCGTGCAGCTCACCGGGCCAGGCGATATCAAGACACTTCCGAAAGTTGAAAACAGGAAGGCGGAAAGTGAGCCGGCCACCCTCGCATTTGCACTCGAGCTTATGACAAACCGGAGATCAGATCGTCCGCAGTTCAGCGAGGGGGACACAATGCGAACGTACATACGGGTGAACAAGCCGTGCACTGTGCGGGTCTTTTATCACACCGCAGATGGAGCGCATTATGTGCTCACCGGGCCACGAGACATGACAGTGAGAAGCGCACAGGTCAATACGATGATCCCGATCGACAGCTCGACATGCTCGGCGCCTTTCGGGAAAGAGAGGCTCCAGGCGTTCGCCACAACGGGAGGATTTGAGAGGATCACGACAAAGCCGGGAGAGGCGGGATATTACACGATTGTAGGGGACCTCGGCGCCGCGCTGGCGGCGAGCCGGCGGAGCACGGCCGGTGCGGGGATCGGCGCCTTTGCGGAAAAGGAAGTGCTTATCACGACTTCGGCGCGATAGTCGCGGATGGAGGTCAGAACGCCCCAACGTGGCTGTGCCCTGCCAGTTTCTTCCTGACGGGAGCCGGGGGGAGGACGCTATTTTCGCACAAACACGAACTCGCCGTGCTCGCTCCCCACATCCCTCAGCTCGTCATAGCGGGGCATCTGGACGGAGTTGTTCCCTACACCGAATTTCAACCGCTCGTACACCTGTGAGGTGGTGAAGAACTTCCCTTCGATCTCCCGGAGCGCTTTCAGGAAGTAGTACGCAAAGACGGAATGCCCTTCCCTTCCCCCGTCCATTACCGGCTCCTCCCCGCCGGATGTCAGCGCCCAGCGAGAGGGACGTTGAAAGACGTTCCTGAGGTACTGGGGGTCATCCTTTGTGAGCAAAGGGAGAGGCGCGCCTTTCAGTATTTCCCCCGAAAAGCAGGCATCCGCAACGACAAGTATGTGCCGCCCCTGGAAGGAAGCGATCCGGTCCTTCAATTCTGAATGCGATATGTAGCGGGAAGTGGAGCGGACATCCGCGTCGGAAGGAACCCAGAACCCCCTGTTGGACCGTTGCTGTATCGTTCCGTGGCCGGAGAAGTAGATCAGGAGATTGTCGTCGCGGCCGAGCATCGAGGTGAAATTGTCGATCGCTCCGAGTATCTCGTCGCGAGTAGCCTGCCTGTCATAGAGCGTCTGAATGCTGTCGAACCGGAACGATTCTCTGAGCAACTTTTCGACCGCCTTCGCGTCCCTGACCGCATTCTTGAGTCGATCCCAGTTCCCGCGGTAATCGTCGATCCCGATAATGAACGCAAAATACTTGCCGGCGAAAAGCTCCCCCGCGATATCTTTCCTCCTGAACACGGGGAACTCCTCTTTCGACAGGTTGCCTGCATTGTCGGTCGCGACAATTGTCACTTTCGATTCATCCTCCCTCATGGGAAGGAGTGCAGTGTACGTGCTGTCGGGACCCGCGGGAACAACCGCGCTGTTGACAGTGACTGTTTTCACGCCATACTCATCGGTGACGCGAACCTTTACCGTGGCCTTCTCGACGCTGAGCGGACGGATCCCCCGTGCGTCATGGGCCGCCGGCTCAAGGACAACAATGACCGGCGGCTTTGTGTCCCGGATGACCTCTATCGTCCTGTCTGTCCGGTTCCCGGCCTTGTCGACCGCCGAGAGTTTGAAGCTGTTCAGCCCCTCGTGGAGAGGCACCTGCATCTCGAATTGGCCCCCCGCACCAAGCGAGAGAGCCGTACCGTTCAGTTCCACGGAACCGATGCCGGCCACGTCGCTCGCCAAGCCCCGAACGACACATTTGTCACGGGTCACGAGGAAGGGGGTACCGGTCTTGACCGCCGGCTCGTCCACCTGAAGCAAGGGGAGCGTCTTATCCCTCACAGGCTTCAGCACAACGCCTTTGCTATCGAACGACGTCACCTGAGCGGTCCCACCACTCAGGCCGATTATCAGAACCGCAAGAATCGTCACGATCTTCTTCATCGCTGAAACACCTCCTTCCACGCTCTCTTTCATGCGCATTCCAGCCGTCCTTCGCGGGCAATCACCTTGCGGGGGGGAGTGGATTCGATGCGGGGTTCGGCCCGGGGGAAGTGCTCCCCCCGTTCCCTTTCAGAAGTATGACCGCCGCACTTCCCGCCACCGCGGCGCCCCCTCCGGCCCAATAGTACCAGGGAATCCCGGGCCTGTCGACGCTGATTCTGAAGGCATAGCTCTCCCCCTCCTCGATGTCGGGGAATTCAGACATGCTCCAGACGATCTTGCGGCCGGTCCCCACGAATTTCCCTTTCCCCACATCACCCCGGACCGCAGTCAGCTCACGCGCAGCGCCGGGCCGCCTGGAGGGGACGAGGAGCACCTGTACCACGTAGTCGTCGTCCGCGACACCCCGAAGGTCATAGACCAGCGTGACCTCGTCCCCGGCAACTTCAACTTTCCTCACCTCCCCTTTCACCTCCTGCGCGCGTGAAAGCAGACCCGACAGAAGAGTGAGCATAATGAGCTCGATCAAGAATCGAACAATCCGACGAATGCTCACAGAATTTTTCTCCTTTCTCTCGCAGCCAGGGGGGATTCCGCTACCTTACGAGATTCATCCTGGTGACGAGCGTGCGGCCGTTCCGTACGGATAACCTCGCAAAGTACACGCCGCTTGAAAGTATGAACCCTGAGCTGTTTGCGCCATTCCACTCGAAGTAATGCCGGCCGGCGGAAATTTCACCCTCAAACAATGTGAGAACGCGCCGGCCGAGCAGGTCATAGATTTCCAGAACAATCTCAGATCGTGCCGGTATATCGACCGGGATTGTTGTCGACGGATTGAACGGGTTCGGGTAATTCTGGCGCAAAGCGAACCGTGAAGGGAGGACGCTCGAGGCCAAGGCACGGACCTCCCCGGGGTTCCCGACAGCCACTTTGAGCGTCGTGACCTGCGAGTGAGGATTCAGGGTGTACCTGGGACTGATGCGAAGATCCTGCGCATATCCCGCCAACTCGTCGAGCATCATCACGTCGAGCCCGGCGGGGATCCGGTCAATCCCCCGGAACTCAATATCCACCCCCTTCATTTCCTCCGATCGAACAGACAAATCCCAGGTCCCGAGCCCGGCCAGTGGCCCCCTGACATCAGTCGCAAACTCCGGGAATCTCGCGTCCCACTCCTGGCGGCGGAAGTAGACATCGGGGATCTCAGTGAAGTGACGGGGTTTTCTCTGCTCATAGCGGTCAAGCCCCGGAAGGCCGTCCGGCGAGACCCCAAAAGAAGTGGTCTGGTCAGCGTATGCTCCGCACCGCGCAACCACGTCGACCCGCCATGAGCCGGGCTCCTGCAACTTTTCGAGCCCCGTTTTCGGCAGCGTGGCATTCAGCGGAACATGCAGAGATGCCTTTCCCGCTCCGTTGAAGAAGAGATATCCCTTGTACGGGTCGAAGCTGGCCGCCCGCGCCCATCCGGATGATGTCCACGCGCGTATGGAATCGGTGATCCCGTTTGCGGATGTGATCCGCGACCAGGGGATCGAGTAGAGAAATGGATTGGTGATAAGATTGAACCCCGCCCCTGCTGTCAGGTCGATCGTCGCGTTCCCCGCGGTATCGAGAACGGCGGTCGACACGGACCGGCTGCTTAAGCTCCAGTCCCCCAGATGAAGCAGCCAGAACGCCCTCCCTGTCGAGGCTGTGAAGCGGCTGTCCCCGCTTTTCAGTCTTACGTAATAGCCCCGGTCCGGAACCGACGTGCCGTTGTCCCAGTAGATCTCCCAGTCGGTCCCCTGTGTACCTCCCAGTATGTCGCTCATTTGCTGCCCGCTGTTCCCCGGAATCCCGATCAACTGATAGTCCGGGGATTGGTAATCGCTCAAGGCCTTGTTCGCACTGCTGAATGGGACGGTGGTCGAAACCATGAACGTTGCCGAATAGCTTCTGAGCGTGGTTGCGGAGACGATGTTGGAGCTGGGGCGCGGACCGCCGGTATTCCTCCCCCGAACACGATAATAGTAGATTGTCGCATCAGTCACGCCGCTGACTGGATAGCTCGTGGCGAACCCTGCATTGCGGCTGCTAAGGCCGAAAACGAACGAGGTAAACGACCCATCGTATGCGACGTCCAGATCGTACGAGGTGGCGCCGGAGACTGAATTCCAGTTGGCCGTAAAACCAGACGTGCTGACACCTGTCGGAGAGGTTGCCGTCGGGGCAGCAGGCACGTTAGCGAGCGTCGTGACCATTGTGACATTGGATGTTGGACCGGGTCCTGCTCCGTTGACGCCTCGAACCTGGTAGTAGTAATCTGTCGAGGGAGTGAGCCCGATGACTCCAAAGCTTGTATCGACCCCCACGTCATGATCTTTGTACCCCGGGAGGTATGAGGAAAACGCGATATCAGTCGCCACATCCAGGTGATATGTTGAAGCTCCTCCAGCAGGGGCCCAGTTAGCCGTGAAGCCGGTTTGTGTGATGTTACTGGGGGCGCGGGAAGTCGGCCGGGAGGGAGCGCTCTGAATCGTTCTGACTGAGATTGTGTTTGAGTTACCCCCCGGGCCGACGCCATTGGCAGCCCTGACACGATAGAAATACGTCGTCTGCGGCGCAAGACTGTTTACCGGAGTACCCAGCACGTTTCCAACATCGAGGCCATTGTAGCCGGTGACAAACGACCCGAAAGCAGTGTCCGGAGAGACATCCAGGATATATCTCGCCGCCCCCGCCGACACATTCCATGTGGCCGTGAACCCGATTGCGCTAACGTTGATTGCCGTCGTCGCAACGGGGGGGTCCGGCGGTATTATCTCGTACAACGGGCGGCGCCAGACCGCAGATGCGGCCGAGCCTGCAAGGAGATTGGCCCCACTAAGCGCGAGGGAGGTTATCTGGTAATCATCCAGTCCCGTGTTCACCGTCCGCCAGCTCGGTCCGCCTCCAGTTGAGCAGTAGAT
>DASVIU010000085.1:0-3452 GCA_036386275.1 Bacteroidota bacterium
TCCCGGGACTACATTCTCAGTATACGTTCAGGGGGGGAAAATATTGCAGGGGGAACGGGAGGAGGGGTGGTAACGGCGTGTCGGAAGAGGCCCTTATCGTGTGACCAGGCGGTGCTCCTGCGCGTAATGGGAAAGTTCCACGTCGTTCTTCAGCGAGAGTTTCTCCATCACCCTGTCGCGATACGTCCGGACGGTTTTGATGCTGAGGGAGAGTTCCAGGGCAATTTCCTGCGCGGTTTTTCCAGCCGCGATGCAGATGAGCACCTGGTATTCGCGGTCGGAGAGAAGTTCGTGCCCCTGCCTGCCGCTTTCGCTTGCGAGGTCACCGGCCAGTTTTTCGCCGAGTGCCGGACTCACGTAGCGTCCGCCGCCGTGAATCTTCCGGATCGCGTTGACAAGCTCCGTTGTTGCCCCCTCCTTCATAAGGTAGCCGGAAACGCCGGCTTTCAGGAGCCTGGGCGCGAGTTCTGATTCGGGGTGCATGCTCAGGACGAGTATCGGAAGTTCCGGCCGCAGCCGGCGGAGCTCCTTGATGACGTCGAGCCCGCTTTTTCCCGGCATCGAGAAATCGAGTATCAGGATGTCCCACTCTTCGTGAGAGACCTTGTCCAGGACATCCTGGCCGTTCAGGGCTTCCCCTTCAACCCTCATGTCGGGCGACTTTTCGATGACCTGCTTCAGGCCTGCACGGACGATAGGGTGATCGTCGGCGATGAGGACTTTGATCATGCGTTCCGATGGGCGATTGTCTCTGTGGCGGACGGTTCCAGGCCTCCCTCCAGCGGGAGTGTGAGCGATACTGTCGTTCCCCCTTCCCCGGAGCTCCCGAGCGTGACTTCCCCCCCGAAGATCAGCGCCCGCTCCTTCATCCCCATGATTCCGAATGATCCCGGGGCCCGGATCTGTTCATCGGTCACCCCCTTTCCGTTGTCGCGCACGGAGAGCCGGAGCGTCCTCTCGTGGATGACCATGGCGATCTCGACGCGTGTCGCACCGGCGTGGCGGGCGACATTGGTGAGTGTCTCCTGGACGATCCTGTAGACTGCAGTCGCCCGGTCATGATCGGCCAGGCCATCCTCTCCCTGAATCCGGGTTTCACATGTGATCCCTGTCCTGTGCTCGAAATCCTCCGCCAGCCATTCGATGGCCGCGCTCAGGCCCAGGCTGTCCAGCAGTACCGGGCGCAATTGTGTGATTATCCGCCGCATCGTCTGTACGGTGCTGTCGATCAGAGCGGACATTGACTCGAGTTTTTCGACGAGTATCCCGCGCAGCCCTCCGGCGTCTCCCTGCGGGAGCACCTCTTCGAACGACGCGATATCGAACTTGAGCGCGGTCAGGGCTCCGCCGAGTTCATCATGTATCTCCCGGGCGATAGCCCCACGTTCCGATTCGCGTGCGGATTGGAGATGTGTCGACAGGCGGCGCAATTGCTCACGGGAAGCGCGGAGCTCTTCATACGCTCTGACCCGGTCGGTGATGTCCCTCAGAATGACCTGTGCGGCGGGCTGGCCGCCGTATGTGATGCGCGATGCGATGGCTTCGAGGTAAAACTCCTGGCCATCCCCCCGGGTGGCCTTCACGAGCAACGGTCCTTCCTTCTGCACTTCCTCCGGGGTCGCCTGCATCCGGCGTATCACATCCCCCGTGTACGCGGGGGGGACGAAATCGAGGAATGACCGTCCGATCAGGGCCTGGCGCGAAGGGGCGAGGAGAAGCTGCACCGTGGCCTCGTTGACGTACACAATGGTGCCGCTTGCATGGACCACAATCGCCTCGGGTGAGAGGTCCACGAGCGCACGGTATCGCTCCTCGCTCTCGCGCATCGCCTCCTCGAGATTCATCCTTTCTGTTACGTCCCGTATGACGCTGATAATGATCGTCCCCCCGGGAGTCTCGAACGGACTTAGACTGATGTCAGCGGGGAACTCCGAACCGTCCTTCCGCTTCCCCGCGAATTTCCGGCCTCCCCCCATCGTGCGGACCGACATGGACCCGTAGTACATAGAGCGGTGCCCCCGGTGGGATTCGCGCAAGCGTTCAGGGACCAGGAGATCAATCTCTTTGCCGTCAAGTTCCCCCGGAGCGTACCCGAAAAGCGCGGTCGCCTGTCCGTTCGCACCTTTGATCATCCCCCGCCGGTCCGTAAGTACAACAGCGTCCGGCAGGTACTCAAACACGTTCGTCATGTCTTTTATATCGGTCATTGACTAAGTTAGCAAATCCGTTTGAAAACACCAAGAGTACACCGGTTTCACCAAATGGTGGAATGGTCGGGTTGCATATTCGGGGTTGTTCGATTACATTCGAAAATCCTCTCACGATTCTCCGGCAGGACGCATGTCATTGTTCCAGGGAAGGCGCTTTGGGTGGTGGCCTGTTCTTTTATTTCTCGCTCTCTTTCTCTCCTTTCCCGTTTCTTCGCTGCGGGGCGGGGCGGAAACCGGGCGTTTCTCCGGGGAGAAGTACCGTACTTCCACCCGGGAGATCCCGGGATACGCTCGGGAGGTGTTTGCGTACGTCATAAGGAATGGACGGGCCCCCCGGGGGTATGTTGGGGACCGGGTCTGGCAGAACAGGGAGCACCGGCTCCCCGTGGGGGGGGACTACAGGGAGTATGACGTGCATCCGAAAATCCGGGGCGTGAACAGGGGGCCGGAGCGGATCATCGTCGACCATACCGCGGGAAAAGGGTGGTATACCGGTGACCATTACCGAACATTCATCCCGATCGATGCGAAATGACAAGTCCGCTTTCATGGCCGTCCCTGCTGAAGCGAGGGTCACACTGGGCCCATATTGCCGCCGTTCCGCGGAACCTGGTGGAGGAGTTTGCGGCCACGCTCTCCCAGCGAAAACACGCGGCTGTTCGAATCATCCGGGGGAAACACTGCCTTACAAGGGAGGAGTTGCTCGACGAGTTCGCACGCGCCCTGGATTTCCCGCAGTACTTCGGACGGAACTGGGATGCTCTTGAAGATTGCCTGACGGACCTGGAATGGCTTTCGGCGGAAGCGTTCGTCCTGATCATCACGAATGCCGATCAGGTCATGAAGAAGGGTCCTGGAGAATTGAAGACACTCGCCGGCATACTCGCGTCGGTTGCCACCCACTGGGCGTCCTCGGAGCCGCCGGCATCATTCCATTGCCTGTTCCACTGTGAACCGGGGAGCGCCGAAGATCTGAGACACCGTCTCGCCGAAGGGGGGATCCTTCCCTCCTGAGCCGCGTGTTGCGCAATGAAGTCGTTCCACTAATCCACATCAAGTCTCACAAGGTATAGAAGGTGCATCATGAAGAAACTCCTTCCGATTCTCCTACTCATTGCAGCACTGCTCGCAGTTCAGTCAGGCGTACAGGCGCAGAAGAAGGACTCCAAATCAAAGACCACCTCAACGAAGGGGGGGGACGACAAGGGGGGCAAGAAGAATGATGACCCGGCCGTCGGCAAG
>DASVIU010000086.1:0-2456 GCA_036386275.1 Bacteroidota bacterium
GCGGTATATTTTCATCACGATGTGGTAACGGCGAACCGTCCATCTTTCCCGACAGCAAGGAGGTAAGAGAGACTTCAGCGCGCAGGTTCACGCACGGGGTGCCACCGGGAGGCTGAATGCCAAAGTTCTGATCCTCAATCAGAACTATGAGCCCATGAGCGTCATCAACGCAAAGAAGGCGATAATCCTCCTGTATCTGGGAAAGGCCGAGCTTATCGAGGCGCATGCCGGAAACCGGATCCGTTCCGTCTCGGCGAGCATGCCGTTCCCGAGTATCGTCCGCCTCTCGATGTACGTCCGGGTTCCCTTCAAGAAAATCATTCTCTCCCGAAAGAACATCCTCCGGCGTGACGGGCACCGCTGCCAGTACTGCGGCCGGTCCGATCTCTCGCTGACGATAGACCACGTCCTCCCTCTGTCGCGGGGGGGAGAGGACACCTGGGAGAACCTCGTCTGTGCCTGCGTGCAGTGCAACAACAGGAAGGGGGACCGGACGCCGGATGAGACATCGATGCTCCTCCGTCGGAAACCGATGCGCCCGAATCACGTCACGTTCATCCGGCATGTCATGGGCTCGCTCGACGAGCGGTGGAAACCCTACCTCTTTCTCCACTGAGCCCCTCAGGCGTCGCCCCGCCTTCGGCGCGGCAAATTGTGTCCTGCACCCGGCGCGACTCTCTTCCGTCAACCGTCTCAATTCTTCCAGGGGGAAATTGTTTTGGGCACCAGGCAAACGATCCTCAGCGGCATGCGTCCTACCGGCAAGCTTCACCTCGGGCACCTCGTCGGGGCCCTGGAGAACTGGGTCAGTCTCCAGGGGGAGTACGACAACTATCACCTTATCGCCGACTACCACGCGCTGACGACGGATCCGGACTCCTCGCGCGTCGGGAGCAATTCCATCGACATGCTCCTCGACTGGCTCGCTGCGGGGGTCGACCCCGTACGGAGCCCGGTGTTCCGCCAGTCGCAGATCAAGGAGCACACCGAACTGCACCTGATCCTGTCGATGCTGATCACCGCGGCGCGGCTTGAGCGGAACCCCGCGGTGAAAGAGCAGGTGCGCGATCTGAACATCGAGAACGTGAGCTACGGCCACCTGGGCTACCCCGTACTCCAGGCGGCAGACATACTGCTGTACAAGGGGGACCTTGTCCCCGTCGGCGAGGACCAGGTGCCGCACGTCGAGATAGCCCGGGAGATCGCACGGCGCTTCAACAACCAGTACGGTACCGTGTTTCCGGAACCGGAGCCGAAGCTCACGCACTTCCCGCGCCTGCCGGGTCTCGACGGACTCGAGAAGAAAATGAGCAAGTCGGCGGGGAACACGATACTGCTCTCGGATTCACCGGAAGAGATCCTGAAGAAGATGAAGACCGCCGTCACGGATCCGCAGAAGGTCCGCAGGAACGATCCGGGGCGTCCCGAGGTATGCCTCGTGTACCGCTATCACCAGAAGTTCAATCCGGCGGGCGCGGCGGAGGTCGACGCGGGATGCAGGAGCGGGGCGCTCGGTTGCGTGGAATGCAAAACGAATGTCGCGGGCGTCATCGCCGCGCAGCTTGCGCCCTTCCGCGAGCGGCGGGCGCACTACGCGTCGCGTCCCGCCGAGGTGAGGGAAATACTCGCTGACGGTGAAGAGAGAGGCCGCGCGAGGGCGCGCAGCACGATGGCCGAAGTCCACCGTGCGATGAACATGGGCTGATCCGGAGAGAACGCCAATGTACAGGGTCAAGCTCACTGAATTCGAAGGTCCGCTCGATCTCCTCCTTTTCTTCATCAAACGGGACGAGCTCGAGATCGAAGACATCCCGATCTCGAGGATCACGCGCGAGTTCCTCGACTATCTCCATGTCATGGCCCAGCTCGACCTGGAGATCGCCGGAGATTTCATCGTGATGGCGGCGACGCTCATGCAGATCAAGGTGAGGATGCTCCTGCCGAGGGACGAGAACGCGGAGGAGGAGGAGGACCCGCGGGCGGAGCTCGTCCGCCGCCTCATGGAGTACAAGAAGTTCAAGGAGCTGTCGCAGCAGATGGGAACCATGGAAGAGGAGCAGCGGAGAGTGTACTACAGGAAGTTCTTCGCGGCGGACCCGCACGAAGAGCCCGCGGCGGGGGAGGATGAGGCGCTGGCCGATGTTTCGCTTTTCAATCTCATCGCGGCATTCAGGAGCGCGATGGACCACATGCCCCGGAAGGTGGTGCACGAAGTGGCCCTGTCGAACGTCTCGGTGGATGAACAGATGAGCTTTGTCCTCGACTTCCTCCGCGTCCGCGGTGCGACGACGCTCCTCACGCTGGTCTCCCACATGACCGAGAAGGTACGGATCATTGTCACCGTGATCGCACTGCTGGAACTGACGAAGAACAAGGTCATCGCCCTGGCGGCTTCCTCCGCCGCCGATGACATCGCGATCAGTCTGGCGGTGCCATGAGCACGGGGGAGCCTGAAG
>DASVIU010000087.1:0-6895 GCA_036386275.1 Bacteroidota bacterium
GTTGATACGCTGTACGGAGGCTATTTCAGTGACATAAACTACAAGTGGGAGCTTGACGGGCGCCAGGATAAGATGATCGTCACACAGGCCCGGCATATCTGGTCGCTTGCCAATGCGGCGATGTTCAAACATGCCTACCGGCGCCTCATCCCTATTGCTGCCCACGGCTACAGGTTTCTCAGGGACAGGATGTGGGACAGGGAATTCGGCGGGTTCTATAACCTTGTGGACAGGCGCGGAGACCCGGTCACAGAAAATGGAAGCTCCAACAAGACAGCGTATGGAAATGCCTTCGCGATATACGGACTGGCGGCGTATTACAAAGCCTCGGGTGATACCGGTGCGTTGAATCTGGCGCTGAAGACATATCGCTGGCTTGAGAAGAACAGCTATGATACCCTGAATCAGGGCTATTTCCAGTTTCTGTCACGAGAGGGCGTACCCTTCCCCGATGGATACAACGGCGTACCGCCCAAGGATCAGAACTCCATGATCCATCTGATGGAAGCCTACACGGCGCTCTACGACGTCTGGCCTGATTCCATACTGAAGGAACGCCTTGCGTCGATGCTCCATGTCGTACGGGATATCATCACGAACAACCAGGGATACATGAATCTGTTTTTTCGACGTGATTGGGCGCCGGTTTCTAGCCGGGATGCCGGCGGCCCGACCAGCCGGCGTGATTATGAACTCGATCATATTTCCTTCGGCCATGATGTCGAAACGGCGTACCTGATGATGGAGGCTTCGCAGGGCCTGGGGATCAGAGATGACACGACGACACTCAGAATTGCGAAGAAGAAAGTCGATTTCGCCCTGCAGCATGGATGGGACGCGGAACACGGGGGGGTGTTCGATGGCGGGGACACCCGCATGACGGGGGAGCATGTGGCAATTGTGCGGGACACGAAGGAATGGTGGGCACAGGCCGAAGCTCTGAACACCTTCCTGATGATGTCGATGCTTTACCCCCGGGACGGGCTGAACTACTATGAAAAGTTTACCGTCCAGTGGGACTACTGCAAGACGTACGTCCTCGACGGGGATCACGGGGGGTGGTACTGGGGCGGCCTTGACAAGGCACCGGGGAATCACGGCGCCCCGAAGGGGAGCATCTGGAAGGCCGACTACCACACGTCGAGGTCCATGATCAACTGCATCCGGAGACTCCGTACCATGTTCCACGGACGGATGCATTTTGAACCCGTCAACCGGAATGCGACGCCGGGGGCGAGGAAACTGCTGGACTATCTGTATTCCATCACCGGCAGGAATATCATCGCCGGCCATCACAACAGCGCCGCCAGGAAGGATCTATTCCCCGACCGGGTGAAGGAGCTCACCGGAAAGCTGCCGGAGATCTGGGGTTGCGATTTCATCAATTACTACAGGAAAGGAAATGCGGAAGAGATCGTGCGCGCTGCCCGGGAGAAATACCGGGAGGGCTATATCATCACGCTGATGTGGCACGCCGGGAGACCGCTCGACGATCCGCCGTTCGGATGGAAAGAGAGCATTCAGGGAAAGCTGACCGATCAGCTGTGGGAGGAGTTGATAACACCAGGAACGCCGTTGAACGCCCGCTGGATCAGGCAGGTGGATACGGTGGCGTCGTATCTGAACGAGCTGAAGGCCCTGGGTGTGCCCGTGTTGTGGCGGCCGTATCATGAATCGAACGGCGTCTGGTTCTGGTGGGGGAACCGGAAAGGGGAAAACGGGTCCGCGAGACTCTACAGGATGATGTTTGAACGTTTTGTCAACGTCCATCATCTCGATAACCTGATCTGGGTCTGGGATGCCAATGCGCCGCGCCGCCTCTTTAACGACGAGGCATACGCGTATGAAGAGTACTTTCCCGGACTTGACTCCGTCGATGTCCTGGCTGCAGATGTGTATCACAGCGATTTCAAGCAGAGCCATCACGATGAATTACTCGAATTGGGCCGGGGAAAAGTGATTGCGCTGGGCGAAGTGGGGGAAGTGCCGGCGCCGGTCGTGTTGACTTTGCAGCCTCTCTGGACGTGGTTTATGATATGGAGCGATTTTGTGAATTCTCACAACACCCCGATGCAAATCAGGAGTCTGTACGAAGATCCCAGAACTCTGTCGCATGGTGAGGTCGCCGGGGACCGCTGAGGCAGGGGGTCATCGGTATCCCGGTCGGCACAATGGGTCGGCTTGATTCTGGAGCCGTAGTTCCGTTCCTTTTATGAGAGAAGCGTACCTCCGTCCACCCTGTCCCTCCCAGAACGGATTGTTTTCATAATGCGCACGATCAAACGGCTGAAGTGGAGTTCCGGCGTCCTCATCCTCGTGGTACTGGGACTGCTGTACCTTGTGCTGTACTCGCTACTCGTGCGCCCACCCGCTCCCGGTGTTACGGAGATCTATTTTGCGGACCGCATTACCGATGCCCACCGGATACTCATCGAGAGGTACAACAGGTTAAATGCCGGGAGAATCAGGGTGATCCCTGTCGACTTCCCGAACATTGACTTCAGTACGAACGAGCGAAAGGAAATCCTTGCGCGATCGCTTCGTGGCGCGGAAGATGGAATCGATCTCATCGGGGTCGACATCGTCTGGGTAAAACGCTTCGCGCGATGGTGCGAACCGCTGGGGAAGTACTTCACAGCCCAGGAGCTCAAGCGGATAGTCCCGGACGCCCTCTACTCGTGTTACGGTGACAGTGAGCTCGTTGCTGTTCCTCTGGATATGGTCCAGACAAGCCTCTACTATCGGGAGGATTTGCTGAAATCACTCCCGGGGGGGAATGAGGCGATTCGGGATCTGCAGAACGACATGACATGGCCCGACTTTCTCAAACTGAAGCTGAAGCTCGGGTATCAGGGCCCATTCTACGTCTTTCCCGCCGCCGACTATGAAGGTTTTATCTGTAACTACATAGAAAACCTGCTCAGCCTGAAGCCTGACTACTTTTCCACTGTCGGATTCAAGTTTGACACCCCCGAGGGGAGGCGAGCCCTTCAACAGATGGTCGACTTGCTGCATAAGGACAGGGCATCCCCCGCGGTTGTCACCTCGTTCACCGAGGCTCCGAGCTATGAGTACTTCATCAGGAACGACGGGCTCTTTCTCAGGGGCTGGACGACATATGACATGGACTTCAATGACCAGCCCTTCGACAGGGAAAAACAACAGCATATGAAGAAGGCTCCGCTGCCGTACATCCCCGGAGGGAGACCCGCCTCATTGTTCGGCGGGTGGAACCTCATGATAGCGCAATTCAGCAAGAAAAAAGAAGCGGTTGTCGACTTCGTCAAATTCCTGCTGCGTGATGATTCGCAGGAGGTCTTCTACAGTGAATCGAGATACTACCCGGTCGTGACGTCATTTTACGAAGACTCCACAAGCCTGGGGAAATATCCCGAAATAGCCGGCATCCGTGAGCTGTTGAAAACGGGAGTCCACCGGCCCGCGGTGAAAGACTATACCAATTACTCGAAGATCATGTCGCACTATTTCTCCCTCGCGATCAGAAACAAGATCACCGTCGATGAGGCGGTCGAAGGGGCGACCCGCGACATCAATACCGATCAGTCACTTGCGGTTGAGAGGTGAGCCGGTGGAATCGTACCGTGACCTGATCCCTGATCGCCTGAGGAGAAAGCTCTCGAAGTATCGCTTCGAGATCAGACATATCAGTGTTCTCTTCGCGGTCCTCATCTCCTTCCAGATCATACTCGCGCTCTTGCAGAAATCGCTTCTTGGAGGATTTCTTCAGGGGACGCAGAACTGGTTCCAGAAATACTATGCCGAGCGTATCGCCATTGTGACTTCCGCGAGCCTCGAGTTGCTCTTTCAGAATCAATCCCCCGTGGAGGCGGAATACAACAGTACCGACAACGCGATGGTGTACTCCCTGAACGTCTTCATCAAGCAGCAGCTCATCCAGCGGAGCATCGAGGACATCAGGCTCATCCTGCTGAAAGACAAGCGCTTGTATGTCATAAGCAACGGCCAGGCGATGTCCGGGTACTTCAAAGGGACGCTCCGGCCGTACGCCGATGACACGACATCGGGGGCCTCGCAGGCTGTCAGGTACTTCCTCTCGGTCCAGAATGATCTCAAAGAACATGAAAAGATCATCAGCGCGCTGACGAGCGACAAAACGTTCAATGTTGTCGTGCCGTTTGTGCCCGAGGGGGAATATATCGGTGCGCTCTACATGCGAATCACGCCCGATTTTTCGTTCCTCACAAACGAAGTCCGGGCGAACTCGGATGAGCTGTCGATTGTCTTCTCTGCGCTCATACTCGTGGGGCTGATCGCGATCTTTGCCGTCTCGTCGCTTGCGGTCAGGGAGCGGGACGAAATGCAGCAGAAGCTGTTTGCGGAGCACCAGGAGTACCTGGCGAACCAGATTCGGCTGGAAAAGGAGTCTCTCTTTACGCGAAGGATCTACCACACGCACCACAAGGCCGAGAAGATTATCGGGTTCATCAAGGAAGACGTACGCAGGATGAACTCTCAGAGTCTCGACGAGCTCAAGGGGCGGGTGTTGACGTACGCGAACTTCATCTCGCGGATCATCTATGACATGAAGTGGTACGATCAGGATATCAACACGATCGTGAATCCGATTTTCAATGCGGACATTAACTCGGTGATCGGTTTCATTGTCGATCATGTCTTCCTGCGGATCTCGAGCAAGAACGAGATGTTCTCATTCCGGCTTGCGCTTGAGCCGTCGCTCCCTCCGGTGCATGTCAACGAATTTATTGTCTGGGAAATCCTTGAGCCGTTAATCCAGAACAGCATTGACCACGGCGGGAAACATTCGCTGACGATCAGGATTGAAACGCGTTATTCGCGGGAAGAGGGGATGACGTATGTCACGATCGCGGACGACGGTGTGGGAATCGCGCAAGAGTTGCTGCAACCGGGGGCGAGAGGTATCAAGAGGATATTTCTGGAGCAGGAAACGACGAAGGGCGGGTGGGGGATGCACTCGGGATACGGCTGTTATATCGCCTACCAGCTGGCGGTGGGAAAGTGCGGGTGGAATCTCGACGCGGAGAATCTGCCCGAGGGCGGATGCAGATTTATGATTGCGATCAGGAACGAGTGATATGGTCCGGTCTCGGGCCGGAACAGGTATGATCAACGGTTGCAGGATGAAAGGTCGGATAATCCCATGAGTACCTCGAATGCAATTGCTATTCTCCTCGTTGAAGATGAAGAGTTCGACGTCGCTAGGGTGAAGAACACACTCCGGTTCTTCTCGGAGCGAGTCCGGATCGCCGACGTGGTGTCGAACGGACGGGCGGCGCTGGAGCTGCTGGAAAAGAAGACGGACTCTTACGACGTGGTGATACTCGACTACCAGATTTCGGGCGGATTGAAGGGGGAGGAGCTGATCCGAAAGATGAAGGAAATCGACCCGTGCATCCAGATCATCGTCATTACGAAGATGACAATCAACATCACCGACTACGAATTCGCGAACAACCTCCTGAAGGCGGGGGCGTTCTGGTACTGCACGAAGTACCCGGGGCACATCGAGGAGTACATCTACCAGCCGACGGATTTCCTCCTCAGCATCTTCAACGCGTACGAAAAGAAGAAGCTGGAGAAACGGTCGTTGAAGGCTGACCGGACGCTTATGGAGGGGGTCAAGAACATGCTCGATTTCCGCAGGCTTATCGGCGAATCAAAGCCGATGATGCAGCTCAAGGAATCGATCGAGAAGTACGCGAAGAGCGAAGTGAACATTCTTATCAGCGGCGCTTCCGGCACGGGAAAGGAACTTGTCGCGTGGAACATCCACCTGAAGAGCCGGCGAAGGTTCGAAAAGTTCATCCCGATCAACTGCGGGAGCATCCCTCATGAGCTGATCGAGAGCGAGCTGTTCGGCTACGAAAAGGGATCGTTCACGGGGGCGAACGCGGCGAAACTGGGGCTCTTCGAGATCGCCAACCACGGGACCGTATTCCTTGACGAGGTCTCTGAGCTCTCCCCTTCCGCGCAGGTGAAGCTCCTGCGCGTGATACAGGACGGCGAGATCGAGAAGATCGGGAGAACGAAGAGCATCTCGGTGAATGTGCGGGTCATCGCTGCGACGAACAAGAACCTTGCTGCGGAGGTGAACGAAGGGAGGTTCCGGGAAGACCTGTACTTCCGGCTGAACATCGTCCCGCTCAATATCGTCCCGCTCTGGCAGCGGGGGGAAGACATTCTCCAGCTCTTCGATCACTTCCTGGAGTACTTCAGCAACGACATGGGGGTGGCGGTGCCTGCCGTCGACGCGAAAGCGAGGGAGATCCTCATGAACTACAGGTGGCCCGGGAATGTACGGGAGCTCAGGAGCGTCGTCCAGCGTCTGGTGCTGAATTGTCCCGAAAGCATCACGGCCAAAGACGTCAGCAACCCGATGATTCTCCCGAATCCGATCCTGGGAAAAGACGTTTCGGGCTTTGAGGACATGTCGAGCGGCCACATCCTGCCGCTGCGGGAGGTGGAGCGTGTGTTCAGGACCCGGTACTTTAAATACGTCCGGAGCATTTCCAGCTCCGATTCGAACGCCGCCGAAAAGCTCGGACTCGCGCCGTCAAACTTCTATCGCATGTGCAAGGAGCTCGGCATCAAGTAGGGGCCCGACCCCCTTTTTTCCTGACTACGTAACGCCGCTGCCAGAGACTTGAGCAGTGCCTCTGCTTTGCTATTCTGATTCCCCGCGGGCCGCCGTTGCACCTGAACTCAATCCCGTCGCAGGGATGCAGGTCAGGAAAGTTGTCCCTTTCCCCGTTTCACTCTCCAGATTGGTGAATCCTCCATGGCTTTGTCCGATGGCAATAGTGACTGTTTGATTTGAGTCACACTAATAGGAAAGGCCAGTTGACTGGCATCACGGCGAATTATTGGCCTGTTC
>DASVIU010000088.1:0-5441 GCA_036386275.1 Bacteroidota bacterium
CACCGTTCGGTCGATTCTTCAGACCGTTCGTAGTATATGAGTTCCGCCGTTTCCCCCCGCGCCTCACGGAGTTTCAGCCTCCCGTGTGGAACGCGGAAATACGTGTCCTGTTGAATGAGCAGGCCGCGCTGCGCCGCCCCGACAGCGCGGGCGCATGCATGCGCCTTCTGAGGCGAGGGGTACCGCGCTTTGAGCTCGAGATTGGTGGGCATATATGGAGGGTGCAGCCCCGGGGGGGGAATGTCAGCGCGTGATGTCCAGGATCTTGTATTTCAGGAGTCCCGCGGGGACGGTAATATCAACCGTATCGCCTTTCACCTTCCCCAGGAGCGCCTTCCCGATCGGGGAGGTAACGGAGATTTTGTTGGCCTCGAATTTCGATTCCTCCGGGGAGACGAGGAGGTACTCGTGAAGCTCGTTCGTCTTGAGGTCCTTCAGCTTCACACGGCTCAGGATGTAGACCTTGTCGTTCGGGAGGTCGCGCGCCTCTATGATTTTCGCGCGTGAAAGTGTCTGCTCGAGTTTTGCGATCTTCAGTTCAAGGTGCTGCTGCTCTTCCTTTGCAGCGTCATATTCGGCGTTCTCCGAAAGGTCGCCGTGCCCGCGCGCGTCCGAGATCTTCATCGCGACGGACTTTCGGCCGTTCGTTTTCAACTCCCGGAGCTCCTGTTCGATCTCGACAAGCCGCTCGCGGGTGAGGTATACCGTTTCCGGAATCCCGTTCACCGTCATGATGCACCCCCCCTGGAGAAAAGGACAAAAAGAATAGCCATCATCCGCGGTTACGAATGGTGGCTACCCGATGACAACCTTTGTTTCAACCGCCTGTAAGTTACACAAGCGCCGGTGACAAAAGCAAGCGGAAAATGCTCATTTCGCCTTCGTGCGGGGATCGATGAGTATCAGATGCCCCATTTTGTCCCTTTTCGTGCGCAGATACCTGACGTTGATCTCGTTCGGATCGATTTCCAGGGGGACCCGTTCGACGATGTCGAGGCCGTACCCGTGGAGTCCGACCACTTTCTTGGGGTTGTTTGTCATCAACCGCATTTTCCGGACACCCAGGTCCCGCAGAATCTGTGCGCCGATTCCGTAGTCCCGGAGGTCGGCGCGGAATCCCAGCTTCTCGTTCGCCTCGACGGTATCGAGCCCCTCATCCTGCAGCCTGTAGGCTTTCAGCTTGTTCACGAGTCCGATCCCCCTCCCCTCCTGCCTCATGTACAGGACGACGCCCGACCCCGCTTTCTCGACCATCAGCAGCGCGGCCATGAGCTGTTCATTGCAGTCGCACCGGAGGGACCCGAAGATGTCGCCGGTGAGACATTCGGAGTGCACGCGGACGAGCGTGGCGACGTCAGGAAGGATTTCCCCCTTCACAAGCGCGATGTGCTCCTTGCTGTCGGTTTCGCTCCTGTACAGGTATATATCGAACGTCCCGTATTTCGACGGGAGGTGGGTCGTGACGATGCGCTGGACCAGTTTCTCGCGCGTCATCCGGTATTCGATGAGATCGCGCACGGTGATCATCGCCATGGAGAACTGCCGGGCGATCTTGACGAGGTCGGGAACGCGCGCCATTGTCCCGTCGTCGTTCATGATCTCGCACAGGGCACCGACGGGCGTAAGTCCTGCCAGCTTGCACAGGTCGATGACCGCCTCGGTGTGCCCGGTGCGGCGCAGGACGCCGCCGTCCAGGGCCTTGAGCGGAAAGATGTGCCCGGGCCTTGCCAGGTCGGCCGGCTTTGTCCCGGGCGCGGCCAGCGCGCGTATCGTCGCCGCCCTGTCGGCGGCGGAGACGCCGGTCGTCGTCCCGTGCATGAAATCAACGGAGACAGTGAAGGGCGTCTCGTGAAGGGAAGTATTGCTGTCCACCATCAGCTCGAGCCCCAGCTCCTTCGCCCGTCCGGCCGTGAGCGGGGCACAGATGATGCCGCGGCCGTGCTTCGCAAAGAAATTCATGACGCGGGCGTCGACGAATTCCGCCGCGCAGACGAAGTCGCCTTCGTTCTCGCGGTCGACGTCGTCCACGACAATGATTGTCGCGCCCCGGCGGATCTCACGGATGGCTTCGTCGATATCGCTGAAGCCTTCCGGACGGTCGGTACTCTGTGCCACGGTGTGCTCCTCCCCCCCCGGGGATCGGTTGGTCACTTTATCTCTTTCACTTCCTTTGTGTCGCCGGTTCCCTCGCTGACAACGGAGGTGACCGACGACCTCTCGAACTTCATTTTCACATTATCCGCGACCTGGACGAGAACAGTCTTTTCGTCTATGCCCGCGATAGTTCCGTACATGCCGCCGGCCGTGATGACCTTGTCCCCCTTCTTCAGCGCATCGAGGAGCTTCTGGCGGTCTTTCTGCCGTTTCTGCTGCGGGCGGAGAATCATGAAATAAAAAATGCCGATGATCAGGGCGAACATGAGCAGTGTGCTGAAGAGCCCCTGCCCCGAATCTCCCCCCGATGGCGCCATAAACAAAAGTGTGCATGCTGTCGTCACTGTGTCCTCCGGTTCGGTGTCCTGTTTAGCTGGTTATGTCCGCCGGTCCGGCGGACAGTGTGTTGAGTGTCGCATCCTTCCATGCCGTGAAGTTCCCCTTCATGATCGCATCCCGCGCCTGCGACAGAAGCCAGATATAAAAGGTCAGGTTGTGCATCGACGCGAGCTGGAGCGCAAGGATCTCGCCGGACTTGAACAGGTGCCTGAGATAGGCGCGCGTAAAGTTCCTGCAGCCGTAGCAGAAGCACTCCGGATCCACGGGTCGGAGATCCCCGGCGTGTGCCGCGTTCCGCATGTTCAGCTTGCCGTTCCGGGTGAACAGGACGGCGTTCCTTCCGTTGCGGGTCGGAAGCACGCAGTCGAACATGTCGACACCCCGGGCAACAGCTTCGAGAATATTCCCGGGCGTGCCGACTCCCATCAGATACCTGGGCCGATCCGCCGGTAGTATTCCGGTGCACACGCCGGTCATCGCGTACATTGTCTCCTCGGGTTCACCCACCGAGAGGCCGCCTATGGCGTACCCGTCAAAATCCATTCCGGCGAGTGTGCGCGCCGACTCTTCCCGGATCTGTGCATAGGTGCTCCCCTGGACGATGCCGAACAGGCTTTGATCTGCGCCGTATTTTGGGGAGGTCTGCTCCTTCCTCCTCCGGCACCGGAGCGCCCATCGGAGGGTCATGTCGTTCGATTGCCGGGCGTACGCCTCGTCGCAGGGAAATGGTGCGCACTCGTCAAGGACCATCATGATATCGGATCCGAGCGACCGCTCGATATCGATCACCCCTTCCGGGGTGAAGACATGCTCGGAGCCGTCGATGTGCGACTTGAACCTGACACCCTCTTCGCCGATCCGCCTGAGCGCAGTGAGGCTGAACACCTGGTACCCGCCGCTGTCGGTCAGTATCGGCCTCCGCCACCCGATGAAACCGTGGAGCCCGCCGGCCTCCTCTATGAGCGATGTCCCGGGACGGAGGTACAGGTGATAGGCGTTTCCGAGTATGATCCGGGCGCCGACCTCCTCGAGCTCCCGTTGCTCGACGGCCTTCACAGTCCCCTGCGTCCCCACGGGCATGAACACGGGCGTCGGGATCTCCCCGTGTCCTGTGACAAGCACGCCGGCCCTTGCCATGCCGTCCGTCTGTACAATCGAGAACTTCAAGGTACCAAGGTAGGCATTCGGGCGTGGAAAATCAACGCGCCTCGTGGAAGAGGCCAACAGCCACGCGAAACTGCGGCGCCATGATCGTTGATCCCGCCCGTGTTCAGGCGGGAGTGAGTTGGGAAAGAGCGGCCGGAATGGAATCGGCGATATCCGTGGCAATGAGGCTTCGCATGCCAAAACGATCTGCTGCAATATCCCCGGCGAGACCGTGAACGAACACGCCGGCGTAGGCGGCACGCGCAGGCGGGGTCCCCTGCGCCATGATTCCGGCGACGAGCCCGGTCAGGACGTCACCGCTCCCGATCGTCGCCATCCCGGGGTTCCCCGTGGAGTTCACATAGGCGGCTCCGAGGGGATCCGCGGTGACCGTGGGGGCCCCCTTCAACACCACGACGGAGGCAAACCGCCGCGACGCGTCCCGGGCGGCGGTGACGCGGAACCTGTCGGCGTCCGCAGCATCTCCTCCCGCGAGAGAGGCGAACTCCCCGGCATGAGGGGTAAGTATCACCGGGGCACTCCTCTTCCTCAGAATTGACGCATACCCTTTCAGAGCGAACAGGGCATCGGCATCAACGACGAACGGCTTGTCCACCGTCCGGAGTATCTCCCGCACGAACGCCATGGTCTCTTCGTCCCGCGAGAGCCCCGGGCCGATCGCGATGGCATCCGCCCACGCTCCCCTGTCCCGCAACCCGGGCAACGCTCCCAGTCCGATCGATCCTGCCGCGGTTTCCACGACAGGAACCATGATGACCTCCGTGAGCCTTCGTGCGAGCGCCTGATGCATGGAAGCGGGAAACGCGAGCACGACAGCTCCCGCACCGGAGCGTAGCGCGGCCTGGGCGGTCATGAGGGGAGCCCCGGTAAACAAACGCGATCCGGCAATGACAAGGACCTTTCCAGCGCTGTACTTGTGAGCGTCGCGGGGACGGGAAGGGAGCAGGGATGCAACGTCATCCGCCCTGACACGGAAAACCGGGTTCCGCCCGGCGCGCAGAAGTGCGGGGGGGATGCTGATATCCGCGATGCGTACATTGCCGCTCCGGTCGCATCCCTGCCCGACATAGTGGCCGATCTTCGCAAGCCCCATTGCCACCGTGAGGTTTGCTTTCACGGCGGCGTTCCCCACCGTGCCGGTGGAAGCATCGACCCCGGAAGCGATGTCGACCGATGCTACGAACGCAGCGGTGTCGTTTATCCAGGAGACGGCGGCGAGCTCTCTCCCTGCAAGATTCCCGGAGAACCCTGTTCCGAAGATCGCATCGACGACGATATCCGGCCTTCCGGGGAGTCCCGGCACTCCCCTTCCGGTGTATTCCGTGATCCGGAGCCCGGAAGAACGGAGGCGGCTCATGCGCACCGCGGTGTCGAGGTTTGTCTTCGCATCCCCCCGGACGGATCTGCGTCCGGCCAGCAGCGCGACAAGAACATCCCCTCCCCTGTTGGCGATGTGACGCGCGATAACGAACCCGTCCCCGCCGTTGTTCCCCTTCCCGCAGACAACGACAATCCTCTTCCCTTTGAGAGCCCCGGCCGTCCGCTCGAGCTCATCAACGAACGCACGCCCGGCGTTTTCCATGAGCAGAAGGCCGGGGATGCCGAGCGCGGTTATTGCCTTCCGGTCGAATCCCCTCATGAGGTCAGCCGTCGCAAGCAATTGCATGGGAGTGATCCTGGGAATGGATGCGGGAGAACGCCTGGTCATGCCGTACAGCGGCGTGACTGCTAGAAACAACGGGCCGTGAGTCCGAGCAGTATCGAGGGAAAAATGCCGAATC
>DASVIU010000089.1:0-2133 GCA_036386275.1 Bacteroidota bacterium
GAGACACTGGAGTGCGATATCGAGAATCTCTCCATCTGCTGCCGGCGGGTCCCCCCCGATCAGCTCTGCGCCTATCTGGCTGAATTCCTGGTACTGTCCCCTGTGCCGGTCCGTTTTCCTGAACACCGGACCGCTGTACCAGAGCCTGATGGGACGGGGCATTTCCCGGAGGTGTGCCGCGACGATCCTGGCGACGGCCGGCGTGAAATCCGCGCGGAGCGCCAGGAGATTATCTTCCCTGTCCAGAAACCGCATCGCCCTCTCCCGGATCCCCTGGTTTCCCCGGGCATAGAGATCCAGGTACTCCACCGCGGACGGAATGACCTCCCTGAAACCTGTGGAGGAAAATACCGACGCAAACTCGTTTTCGATACGCCGTCTTGATTCGGCGTCAGCAAACATGAAATCCCTGTATCCCGCCGGCAGCCCGATGATTTTCCCGTCCATTCGTATCCTTCGTTATGATGTCAAACGGTTTTCGAGCAACAGCCCCATACAAACCGAAAGCCCCTCCCGGCATTCCGGAAGGGGCTCCCTTTTCCACTGACCTATCATCCGTCAGCCTGCCGTCACCCCATCGGAATACTCAGATGCGCACGCGACGTGCGCATGATGGTGATGATGAGCGTGGCTGTCAGAAACGAATCGATTCATAATGTGATAATGTAGGCAATTTCCGGCTCCCTGTCAAGCGGAATCCTATTCAACGAGCATCCGCACACCCACGATGGTATAATAGGAGACCGCCGCAACAAGTGCGGAAGCCGGTATCGTCAGTATCCAGGCCCAGAGCATCGTTCCCGCAATCCCCCACCGGACGGCGGAGAGGCGCTTCGTCGCCCCGACACCCATGATAGCCCCTGCAATGGTGTGCGTCGTGCTGACGGCGATACCAAAGTATGCGGTAAGCAGGAGCGTGATCCCCCCCGCGGTTTCCGCGCAGAACCCGTCCGAGGGCTTCAGCTTGGTGATCTTGGATCCCATCGTCTTCACAATGCGCCACCCGCCGAAGAGCGTCCCGAGCGCGATCGCGCAATGTGACATTAATATCACCCAGAGAGGAACCTCGAACTCCCGGAGGAAACCGGCGGTCAGAAGGAGCCCCGTGATGATCCCCATTGTCTTCTGGGCATCGTTGGTCCCGTGGCCGAGGCTGTAGAGAGCGGCGGAAAGAAGTTGCAGCTTCCGGAAGACTATGTTGACCGCGTCGTACGATTGTTTTCTCACGACCCAGAGGACAATCACCTGCAATGCATACCCGAGGACCATCCCCAGGACGGGCGCGAGGACGATAAACAAGAGTGTCTTGATCCAGCCGGAGAGGAGGATCGCGCCGAATCCGGCCTTCGCGACCGCCGCCCCCCCGTATCCGCCTATGAGGGCATGGGACGAACTCGACGGAATGCCGAAATACCAGGTGATCAGGTTCCAGGAAATTGCGCCGATCAGGCCCGCCATGATCACATACACCGTGACATCCTCGATGTCGACCAGCCCCTTGCCGATCGTCTTCGCTATATGGACGTCAAACACAAGCGCTGCAACCAGGTTGAAGAACGCGGCCCACACGACTGCCTTCCTTGGGGTGAGAACACGGGTCGAAACGACGGTGGCAATGGAGTTCGCGGCATCATGAAACCCATTCAGGAAATCGAACACCAGCGCCAGACCAATGACGCTCAGAACGAGTGTGACCATGTCAGGCGTTCTTGACGAGTATGGACTCGATCGCGTTGGCTGCGTCTTCGCACTGATCGGTGGCCGTCTCGAGGCTGACGAGGAGCTCCTTCAGCTTGATGAGCAGTATGGGATCCTGGCATGTGTCGAACAGGTTGGCGATGGCCCTTTCGAACAGATCGTCCGCTTCATTCTCCATGCTGTTGATCTTCACAAGGCTTTCGTTGATCGCTTCCGCATGCCGGAGATCCCTCAGCATCGGTATCGCCTTGTTGAGCTCGACCACCGCATCGTATACCAGTCCCGCCAGCCGCTCCGCTTCCGGCGAAATCGTATCCACCCGGTACAGGATGATCCTTGTCGCCGCACCTTGTATGTAGTCGAGGATGTCGTCGAGCTTCGAGGCGAGCACGTGGATATCCTCCCTGTCGAACGGCGTGATGAATGTCGTCCCCA
>DASVIU010000090.1:0-9063 GCA_036386275.1 Bacteroidota bacterium
AGCGAAGAAAAACGGCACTATTACCGCCATGGAGATCCGGTGCATCGCAGACGGGGGCGCATACGCCTCGATGAGCCCGTTTGTCACCTGGCGGAGTGCCGTCCAGGCGACGGGGCCGTACGCCTGTGAGAACGTGAAGACGGATGTGTACGCCGCCTACACGAACAACAATTATACCGGCGCGATGAGAGGGTTCGGCTCCCCCCAGGTGAACTTCGCGATCGAATCGATGATGGATGAGCTCGCCGAGCGGGTGGGGATGAATCCTCTCGAGATCCGCCTCAAGAACTGTTTCCACCGCGGGTCGGTAACGGCGACGGGCCAAAAGCTCGACCATGTGGTCAGCCTGCAGGAGGTTCTGGAGAAAGCCGCCGAGGGGATCGGGTTCGAGGAAAAATGGAAGAAGTACCGGGCCGCATCCGAAGGGACGCACAGGAGAGGAGTCGGGCTGGCCTGCAGTTATCGGGGAGTTTCCCTCGGTGCGGAAGGGGCCGACGCGGTGGAAGCCATCGTGTCGGTGCAGACTGACGGGAGCGTCATCGTGTCCTCCGGCATCACCGATATGGGACAGGGGGCCGGGACGCAGATGTCGCAGATTGTCGCCGCCGTCTTTGGTATTCCGATCGGAACGGTTCAGTTCCTGAACACGGACACGAGCCGCATAGCGGATTCCGGCCCCACTGTGGCTTCGCGAGGGACCATCATGGGGGGCGCCGCTGCGAAGAATGCCGCGGAGATAGTCCGTGCCACGCTCCTCGACGTCGCCGCGGGTATGGCGGGCCTTTCCCCGCGCGAGCTGGAAATGGCGGAAGGGTATGTCGTCAAAACGGCTGACAGGAGCCGTCTCGCATCATTCGCAGAGGTCGCTGCCGAATGTTTCGAGAAGGGGCGCCCGATGCACGGCATCGGTTGGCACCGCTCTCCGAAGACGAGCTGGGACGAGGCGACGGGGCAGGGTGACGCGTATTTCACGTACGTCTACGGCGCCAACGCCGCTGAAGTGGTGGTGGACACGGAGACCGGCAAAGTCGATGTCGAAGATTTCGTATCTGTGCACGACGTCGGCAGGGCGATCAACCGTGATGCCGTTCGGGGACAGATCATCGGGGGTGTGGCGATGGGGCTGGGCTACGGTCTCCTGGAGGAATTTGCGCTCGAGGATGGGATCCCGGCACAGCACAATTTTGACGAGTACCTGATCCCGACCTCGATGGATGTTCCCCCCGTGAAAACTGTCATTGTCGAGAACGAAGACCCCGCCGGCCCGTTCGGCGCAAAATCCGTCGGCGAACCGGCGAACGAGATTGCAGCACCGGCGATCGTGAACGCCATATTCAACGCGACCGGGAAGCGGATCACCGAACTTCCGGCGGATCTGGAGCGTGTCCACCTCGGCCACGCCCTTCGCCGGACCGGTCCCCGGGGATCCAGCGTGAAGGAGACCGAACCAACGCACCCCGATCTTTCATGCAAAATCCGGCCTGCGGGACCATAAAACCTTTCACCTACATCGTTCCCGGGTCTGTCCAGGAAGCGGTCGCGGCCCTGCACAAATACGGCGGGACTGCCCGCGTCCTGGCAGGGGGGACCGATCTCCTCGTCGAATGGCGTCGTCCTGGTATCAGGATGCCCGGGGTGGTCGTCGATATTTCCAGGATCGAATCGCTCCGTAAAATCGCCCTCGACGGGCGCGACATAGTCCTGGGGCCGCTGACAACACACGGGCAGTTGATGCGCTCCGACATCATATGGTCGGGCGCGGCGTTCCTCGCCTCCGCCGCTTCGTCGATCGGCTCGCCGCAAATCCGGAACCGGGGGACTCTCGGGGGGAACATCATGAACGGTGCTCCATGCGCCGACACCGTCCCTCCCCTGATCGCGCTCGGCGCCACCGTCACGCTCTCCTCTGCTGACGGGGACCGTGAATGCCATCTCTCCGGGTTCTTCAACAAGCCCTATGCGACGGTTGCAACGGGGGAAGAACTCCTTACGCGGATCCGGTTTCCGGCCCTCCCCCCGGGGACGAAAACCTCGTTCGTGAAACTGGGGAGGCGCAATGCGCTCTCGATCTCGCGTCTGAGCGTTGCGGCTGTCGTCTCTGTCGACGATGCGGGTGTCATCATCGATGCCCGGATCGTCCCCGGGGCCGCCCATCCGGTCTGGAAAAGGGCAATGGAGGCGGAGAACCTCCTGATCGGGAGGTCCCCCTCAAGAACGCTGTTCGCCGAGGCGGGGAGAGTTCTCTCCGAGGTCGTCATACGAGAAACGGGGAGACGGTGGTCGACGGAATATAAAGAGCCCGTGATTGCCTCGCTCGTCCGGCGCACGCTGGAAAACTGTTTTGCCGACAACGACTGACATCCCCATGAACGCGACTGTCGCATTATCGTTTACGCTGAACGGCAAGCTGCAGGAACTGGACGTCCAACCGAACATGACGCTCCTCGATCTTCTCCGTGAAGAGATCGGTCTGACGGGGACGAAGCGGGGGTGCGATGTGGGCGAATGCGGAGCCTGCACCGTGTTGCTGGACGGACGGGCCGTGAACTCCTGTCTCGTCCTTGCCCCGCAGGTCGCCGGGCGGGAGGTGGTGACCGTCGAGGGACTCGCGCCTCTCGGGACCCTCGGTCCGCTTCAGGAAGCGTTCCTGGATCATGGCGCCGTCCAGTGCGGGTTCTGCACGCCGGGTATGCTGATGAGCGCAAAGGACCTGCTCGACCATTCGACCGGGCCGTCCGTGAATGAGATCCGCAAGGCGATCGCAGGGAATCTCTGTCGTTGCACGGGGTATCAGCAGATTGTGGAGGCAATTGAAGATGCAGCGCGAAGAAAGAACGCCGCCGAATAAAGCTGCGCCGGACGTTTTCGACGACCGGAGGGCTCAGCTGGAGGCCGAAAAGTGCCTCTACTGTTTCGACGCCCCGTGTACGTCGGCCTGTCCGGTCCACATCGATATTCCCGCGTTCATCGCGATGATACGGAGCGGGAATGCCCCCGGGGCGGCGTGGCTGGTCAGGAATGCGAATGCTCTTGCCGACACGTGCGGCAGGATCTGTCCTTCCGAGGTGTACTGCCAGCCCGCCTGCACGCGGGCGAAACAGGATGCCCCCGTACGGATCAGGGAGCTTCATCTCTACGCAACCCGGTCGGAGTGGGCCCGTGAATTCCATCCGGAAACGTCTCCCCGGACGGGAAGAAGCGTTGCAGTGCTCGGAGGCGGGCCTGCCGGTCTCGGCTGTGCGTTCGAGCTTGCAAAACTCGGTCACCGCGTGGACCTCTATAACGACGGCCCTCCCGGCGGCGTTCCCCTGAAGAGTATTCCTCCCTTCCGGCTTCCGGAGGAAGACCTCATTCATGATACGGGAATTCTCGGCAGGTTCTTCACCGCGCATGACGGCACGATTGATGCCCGGACGTTCGGCGGTATCACCGGAAATCACGACGCAGTGTTCGTCGCCGTGGGGCTCGGGCGGGACCGCCCGCTCGGGATCCCCGGCGAGAAGATGGAATCTGTCTTCCCGGTGCTCGAGTTCCTTGAGACGGCGAAGAAGAGACCTCACATGCTCAGGATCGGTTCACGCGTGATCGTCGTCGGCGGGGGAAATGTATCGCTTGATGCCGCGGCCACGGCCAGGCGCCTCGGCGCGGCGGAGGTCACGCTCCTTTACAGGCGCGGAGAGCAGCAGATGCTTGTATGGTCGGCCGAACTCGGGGAAGCCCGCCGCCTGGGAGTCGAATTCCGTTTCCACGCGAAACCGTTCGAAATTGTGGGAAGGGGACGCGTTGAAGGTGTGCGGTGCCGCAGTATGCGGCTCAGCGCGGAGAATGACGATTCGGGCCGGCCGGTGCCGGTGGAGGTTCCGGGTTCCGATTTCCTTCTTTCCGCGGACTCCGTCATCGTCGCCATCGGCCAGGATGTGCGTGCGGACTGGCTCACCGGCCTCAGCCGGACAAAAAAGGGACTCATCAGCGTCGACGGGAAGTTTCAATCCTCAATGTCAGGCGTGTTCGCCGGGGGAGACGCCGTCAGCGGGGAGGGGACGGTGGTCCGCTCTCTGGCACACGGGAAACAGGCCGCGCATGCGATACACGAGTACTTCATGAGGAAGGGATGAAGAGCGAACAGTTCAGCAGCGCCGGGACCGCCCCCGTCAGGGACCTCTCGTACGAGCTTCTGGGGATTCAGCTCGAGAACCCGTTCATCCTCGCTGCCGGACCGTCCACCGACGACATCGACATGGTCCGGCGGGCGTTCAGAATAGGGTGGGCAGGAGCTGTGCTGAAAACGACCTCCGTGGAGGGGACGGGCGTGGATCTCGCCTACCCGATGATGTCCTCGTTCAACCACGACGGCAAGCTTCTCTTCGGGATGGGGAACATCGATCTCATCTCAGCGCATCATGTCGACCATGTGGAGTCCACCCTCCGGGCGCTCAAGAAGGAGTTTCCGGGGAAGCTCGTCGCAGCCAGCATCATGGCAGGGAAGAAGGAAGACTGGCAGTCGCTCGTGGAACGGCTTGAGAATGCCGGGGCGGACCTTATCGAATGCAGTTTCTCCTGCCCGCAGGGGAACATCGGCGAGGATCCGGGTAAAATGCTCGCGCAGAGCGTGGCGGCGACCGAGTTGACAGCGCGCTGGGTCAAGGAAGCCGCGCGCCGTATTCCGGTGTCGATCAAGATTACCCCCCAGGTCACGGACATCGTGGATGTGGCGAGGGCCGTGCAAAGGAGCGGTGCCGATGCGCTGACCGCATCCAATTCTGTGCAGGCGCTCATGGGCATTGACATCTATTCGTTTGTGCCCAACCCTCCGCTCGGTGGGAAGTCGACGTACAGCGGCCTCACGGGTCCGGCAATCAAGCCGATGACCCTCCGGACTATCGCTGAGATCGCTCGCCACGTCACGATACCCGTCCTCGGAACCGGCGGCGCGTCTTCGTGGCGCGACGCCGTGGAGTTCATGAGCGTGGGTGCCCGCTGCGTGCAGTTCTGCACGCTTGTCATGCACCACGGCTTCCGGGTGATCGATGATCTCAGGAGCGGGCTCTCGAACTATTTGGACGACATGGGGTTCTCGTCCCCTCTCGACATTGTCGGGAAGGCCCTTCCGCATCTTGCCGTCCATGACGACCTTCCGCGTCGGCGCGTGCGGAGCATGATCGACGAATCGCGGTGCATCGGGTGTGAGGTCTGTTATGTTGCCTGCCGGGACGGCGGGCACGCCGCGATCGACAGGCGTGAGAGCCGGATTCCGGTCGTGAATCCGGAGCGGTGCGTCGGGTGTGGTCTCTGCCCCCTTGTCTGTCCGGAGGCGTGCATCTCCCTCGCCGGGGTTTGAAGCCTGTCATTGCGAGCGCCGTCTGTCATTGCGAGCACCGTCCGTCATTGCGAGCGCCGTCTGTCATTGCGAGCGGCGTCTGTCATTGCGAGCGTAGCGAAGCAATCTAGTAAACCAGGTGTCATTGCGAGTGCCGTCTGTCATTTCGAGCGGCGTCTGTCATTGCGAGCGAAGCGAAGCAATCTAGACACGAGCCTTACTTAGGAACGCACCGTCCCGAGCACATCTTCCCCACACCCACATGAAATCCAACATCATAGGCCACCTGAAGCCGGACGTCATTAAGAAAACCGCCGAACGCTGCCACGAGCGGGGAATCAGGATCCCGACATTTGCGCAGCTCCGGGATCCCGCTCATATTCCCGCCTCAATCACTTCGCGCCTGGAGGGGGTCGGTCTCTCGGACGTGAACCCGATCAATCTGTTCCGTATCACATGGAAGAACGATATCGCCTCCGGCTTCTACGGCAAAGTCAATTTCTTCGAGATACCCCGCGAGATCACCGGTGTCAGGGCGCGGATCATCGGACTTGCAGGCAAATTCTTCCCCACCGGGGCGCATAAAGTAGGAGCGGCGTTCGGGTGCCTTGTCCCCCGCCTGGTCAGCGGCGAATTCGATCCCGGCCGCCACAGGGCCGTCTGGCCTTCCACGGGGAATTTTTGCCGGGGCGGAGCGTTTGACTGCGCCCTCCTCGGGTGCACAGCGGTCGCCATACTCCCGGAGGAGATGTCCCGCGAACGGTTTGCATGGCTGCGGGAAATCGGTGCGGAGGTGATCGCCACGCCGGGATGCGAGTCGAACGTCAAGGAGATATACGACAAGTGCTGGGAATTGAAAAAAGACCCTCTCAACGTCATTTTCAACCAGTTTGAGGAATTCGGCAATCCGATATTCCATTACAATGTGACGGGACCGGCGATCGAGGAGGTGTTCGAAGACCTCGGGCGTCCCGGACGGCAGCCGGCGGCGTTCATCTCTGCGACAGGATCCGCCGGCACGATTGCCGCCGGTGACTATCTGAAAAAGCGGTTCCCGGCGTGCAGGACCGTCGCGAGAGAGGCTCTCCAGTGCCCGACACTCCTTATGAACGGCTTCGGCGCTCACCGGATCGAGGGGATCGGCGACAAGCACGTCCCCTGGGTGCACAACGTCATGAATACCGATGCCGTCGCTGCAATCGATGACGAGGACTGCATGAGGGTCCTCCGCCTTTTCAACGATCCCGCAGGTGAGAAATATCTTGGTTCTCTCGGTATTCCGGCGGATGTCCGGGGGATGCTTCCCCTCCTCGGGATATCCGGAATCGGGAATCTCCTCGCGTCCATTAAGACGGCGAGGTATTTTGAGCTCGGGCCCGAGGAGGTCGTCTTCACGATTTTCACCGACTCCTCGGCGCTGTACGCATCACGACTGACGGAACTGACGCAGGAACGGGGAGCGTACACGCAGACTGATGCGGTCCGGGATCTTGCGGGGCCTCTCCACCACCAGGGGATTGACTTTTTCAGGGAGCTGACGTACTACGAAAGAAAAGCGATACACAACCTGAAATACTACACATGGGTCGAGCAGCAGGGGAAAACGCTGGAGGAACTCAACGCGCAGTGGGACCCGGAATACTGGCGTGCTCTGTTCGAGGACGAAGTCGCCGGGTTCGACCGACTCATCGAGAGCTTCAACTCACTCGCCTCGTAACGCCGCCTGTCATTGCGAGGCACAGTCATTGCGAGCCCGCTGTCATTGCGAGCCCGCTTTTCAGGGCGAAGCAATCCGTCATTGCGAGGCACGCGGAAGGCGTGCCGAGGCAATCTGTCATTGCGAGCGAAGCGAAGCAACCCATACACATGCCAAAATCATGACCACCCCTCAATCCATCCTTACCGCCGCAAAGAAAAACGAACGCTCCGTCGTCAAATTCCTTCGTGACCTGATTGCCATCAAATCGGTCAGTTCCCGGGAGGAGGAAGTCGTCTCCCGCATCAGGGAAGAGATGGAGAACTGCGCATTCGACGACGTCACGATCGATCCCATGGGAAACGTACTCGGCCGGATCGGCCATGGCAAACACATCATCGCGTTTGACGCTCACGTCGATACTGTCGATGTCGGAAACGCCGGGAACTGGACCGTCGACCCGTTCAAAGGAGCCGAGAGAGACGGGATCATCTACGGCCGCGGCGCCTGCGACATGAAGGGGGCGCTTGCCTCCATTGTCCACGGCGGGAAGTTGATCAAGCAGCTCGGTCTCGACGGAGACTACACGCTCTACGTCGTCGGGAGCGTTCAGGAAGAGGACTGTGACGGACTGTGCTGGCAGTATATCATCAATGAAGACAAAATCCGCCCCGAAGCGGTCGTCATCACGGAGCCTACCGACCTCGGCATTTACCGGGGGCACCGGGGGAGGATGGAGATAGAGGTCCGCACGAAGGGTGTTTCCTGCCACGGTTCAGCCCCGGAGCGGGGGATAAACGCGGTCTACAAAATGGCTCCTATAGTGCTCGACATCGAAACGCTCAACGAAAGGCTGAATGGAGAGCCATTCCTCGGGAAGGGGACCGTGACGATTTCCGAGATACGTTCCACCTCGCCGTCCCTCTGCGCGGTAGCTGATTCCTCGGCAATTCATCTGGACAGGCGTCTGGCCGCCACCGACACGCTCAATTCCGCCCTCCTCGAAATCCGTGAGCTCCCCTCCGTGAAATCGGCCGACGCGGAGGTCGTCGTGCTGAACTACACCACGCCCAGCTGGCGCGGGCTCTCGTACCCCACCCAGAAGTACTACCCGACCTGGCTTCTTCCGGAGACGCATCCGCTCCTTGCGGCGGGGGTCGCGACGGTTGAGAAACTCTTTGACGCAAAGCCGCAGGTGGGCCGGTGGGTCTTCAGTACGAATGGCGTCGCGGTCATGGGGATGCATGGAATCCCCTGTATAGGTTTCGGGCCGGGGAACGAGATCTATGCGCACATGGCCACCGAGCAGATTCCCGTCGAACATCTCGTGAAGGCTTCCGCATGGTACGCCGCTTTCCCGGAAGTATACCTGTCAGTGTGATGGCCCCGGGTCATCGCGCCTGCACCGGATCACTTTGATTTCATCACACATACATCACACACGCACATGCCCTCAAAAAAGTCAACAAAGCTCTCGAACACGGTCCGCGGCCGTGATTACATCGAGACCCGCGACTGGTCCGTCAAAGAGATAGATCTCGCACTGGACACCGCCACGAAGCTCAAGAAGGCGTTCAAACAGGGAAAGCCGACGCGGTACCTCCCCGACAAGACGATCTTTCTGTTCTTCTTTGACAAATCGACCCGCACACGCAACTCGTTCGAAGCCGGGGCGACGCAGCTCGGGGCGCACGCACATTTCATTGCCGCGGAAACCTCCCAGGTCGCGCACGGCGAATCACCCAGGGATATGGGGACAATACTCTCGGGGTACGGCCATGCTATCGCGATCCGGCACGACCTGATCCCCGGAGAAGGGAACGCGTATATGCGTACGGTTGCCGAACACGCCGCTGTTCCCGTGCTGAATATGCAGTGTGATATCGACCATCCCTTTCAGACCCTGGCGGACCTGATGACGATCCGCGAGGAGTTCGGGAAAAACCTCCGGGGACTGAAGATCGCGGTCTCATGGGCCTATGCACCGAGCTACGCGAAGCCAATGTCGGTGCCGCAGGGTCTTATCACGCTGATGACCCGGTTCGGTCTT
>DASVIU010000091.1:0-2786 GCA_036386275.1 Bacteroidota bacterium
CGCATTCGGCGGCCGCGACACGAGTGTCTCCGGGCGCGTTGCCTGCGTTGGCTACATGGACAGCAAAACGCCTTTGGAGGCAAGAGCCGGACTCGCCGGGAGAGTGATCCTCGTCTTCTCCGGGTCCCGCGCCGGAACCCCCCTCCGTGCCCCCGGCGGGTCATTGAGGAGGATCTTCGGTGGCGGAAGGAGAGACTCGGGCGCGGTGGCGAGATTGATCGTTGCAGAAGACACCGGGGCGTCGTCCTATCCCATGATTGTCTCGCAGATGTTCTCCGCCGGCATCGGCCGCCCCAGGATGGTGTTAAAGGGGGAATCAGAGCGCGCGGGACGATCCGGTCCCCTCACATTCATTGTGTCGCCGGCTCTTGCCGGGGCGATCCTCCGCTCGGCAGGCTCCTCCCTTGAGGAGGTGCGGCGCCTCGCTTCAGCGGATTCCCTCTTCTCTCCGATGATGATGGATCACGTGACGGTAGCTCTCGATGAGAAGACGGTACGCGAGGAGAGGCAGGCTGAAAACGTGGTGGGCCTGCTTGAAGGGAGCGATCCGGTCATGAAGAGCGACGTCGTGGTGTTTTCCGCGCATTTCGACCACTTGGGCACGGGGGTCGGCGGCGCGGTTTACCACGGGGCGGACGACAACGGCTCCGGGACCGCCATGGTGATCGATCTGGCCCGCGCGTTTGAGAAGAACCCCGTGAGGCCACGGTGCAGCCTCCTCTTCCTGACCGTCTCGGGGGAGGAGAAAGGGCTGCTCGGTTCGACGTACTATACTTCCCATCCCGTTGTCCCGCTCGAGAATACGGTGGCGGACTTCAATACGGATATGATCGGGAGGATGGATTCGGCTCACCAGGCCTCCGGCGCCGGCCCGTACACATATCTGATTGGGTCAGACAAGATTAGCACGGAGCTGGACAGCATCCTCCGTGTGGCGAACCGGGAATCCAATAACATCGCGCTAGACTACACATACAACGACGAGCACGATCCGAACCAGTTCTACCGCAGGAGTGACCATTACAATTTTGCAAAGCATGGTGTCCCGATTGCGTTTTTCTTCACAGGGGTTCACGCCGACTATCATAAGCCGACGGATACGATCGATAAGATACTCTTCGACCGGATCGTGAAAATCGGACAGGTAGTGTACTACGCAGGATGGAAGACTGCGAACGTCCATGGCATGCTTCCGAAGGACGGAACGGGAAGCGGCTACCGGGAGACGTCCTCCTCGCGGGGCGAGTGACCGGTAATCTCACGGCACAGGCAGCCGGACTTGACACTTCTAAAAAACTTGTGCAGCATATCGATCAACTCCCGGGATTCCCGGGCACAGATCCGATAAATCTCAAATGAGAAGACCGCCGCGAAGAGCTGGCCGGAGCAGTTTCAGGAAGGAGCGGGAGTTAACGACTCCCTCCCCTGTCAAAGCCCTGGCCGCAAATCACCTGTCGCTTGAAGGGATGCACGGCAGCATTGGCGTGCCTCCGCTTGAAGCCGGCTTCTGGCGCCAGTGGCGGGCATTCGTCGGACCTGCGGTGCTTGTCAGCGTAGGTTATATGGATCCGGGCAACTGGGGGACCGACCTGCTCGGTGGTGCCCGGTTCAAATACGATCTTTTGTGGGTTGTCGGCGTTGCCAGCCTGATGGCTATCTTCATGCAGGTTATTGCTGCCCGGCTGGGTGTGGTGACAGGGAAAGACCTCGCTCAATGCTGTCGCGACTGGTACCCGCGCTGGACCCGCTGGCCCAACTGGCTGTTGAGCGAATCAGCCATCGGTGCCTGCGACCTGGCCGAAGTCCTCGGGAGCGCTGTCGCGCTTAACCTGCTGTTTCATATCCCTCTCCTCTGGGCAGTCATTATCACGGGACTCGACGTTTTGCTCCTCCTGGCCCTGCAGCGATTCGGCATGCGCACAATCGAGGCCGTGATTCTGCTCCTGGTAACCACAATCGGTGTCTGTTACTTCATCGAGATCTTCGTTCTCCCGCAGACGCAACCCGGTTTCCTCGAAATGGGGCGCGCTCTGATATCTCCGAATTTTCGTCACGCGGGGATGATTTACGTGGCGATCGGGATGATCGGGGCTACGGTCATGCCCCACAATCTCTATCTCCACTCGGCGCTTGTGCAAAGCCGCCAGCTCCAGAAGGATGAAGCGTCGGTAAAGCGTGCAATCCGGTTCAATACGATCGATTCAATCGTGGCCCTGACAATTGCCTTTTTTGTCAATGCGGCGATTCTGGTCCTTGCCGCGATGGTATTCTTTGGCAAGGAGAGCATGGTGGTGCCGGGGGGGGCCGTTGTCAGGTTTGGCGAAGACGCCGATTGGATCCGCATCGCGTTTCTTACCCTTGCGCCCCTGCTGGGCGTGTCCGCGGCAAGCACCTTGTTCGCCGTCGCTCTGCTCGCGAGCGGTCAGAGCAGCACCATCACCGGCACACTTGCAGGCCAGGTGGTCATGGAAGGGTTTATGCACTGGAGAATCAGTCCCTGGGTACGACGGCTCATTACCCGGGCGATGGCCATACTTCCGGCCGTCTTTGTTATCGGGATCAGAGGTGCGAGCAGCGTGAATGATTTGCTGACGCTCAGTCAGGTGGTTCTCGCCCTCCAGCTCCCCTTTGCCATGTTCCCGCTTCTCCAGTTCACATCCTCCCGGGAGCGGATGGGCGCGTGGAAGAACGGTTGGTTCCTCATGATTGCCGGCTGGGGAAGTGCGCTTCTGATTACCGCGCTTGACATCTTCGGTCTTCCCGACTCATTAAGAACCGCCTGGCAG
>DASVIU010000092.1:0-1592 GCA_036386275.1 Bacteroidota bacterium
ACGCCTCGCTCGCGAAGGCGCAGCTGGAGTCATTCCCCGCTTCTCCGAGCAAGTCGTCGCTTACGGCGTTTGCGGAGTTTGTGGTGACGAGGAACAAGTAGCCTGGCAGATTAGATTGCCACGGCGCACCTGCGGTGCGCCTCGCAATGACGTGTGGTCATTGCGAGCGAAGCGAAGCAATCCAGACAGTGTCTGGATTGCTTCGTCGCAAAGAGCGCTCCTCGCAAAGGCAAGAATCGTCGGATTGCTTCGTCGCAAAGAGCGCTCCTCGCAACGACAAGAATCGTCGGATTGCTTCGACCCGCCTTCGGCGGGTCTCGCAATGACTTGACGCGCACCAAAGGTGCGCGTCAAGTCACTTCGGCTGTTCCGGACGGACGGTCAGGACGGGGCATTTGGCGTTCCGCACTATCCTGTCCGCCGTGCTTCCGAAAAGCATATGTTCGACCCCGCTGTGTCCGTGTGTCGCCACAACGATAAGCGAGACGCCAAGTTCCTCCGCCTCCCGAAGAATCTCCTGGTGAGGGTTCCCCGTGCGGACGGAGCATGACGACTTCACACGTCCGCCGATCTCTTTCTCCATCAGAGACTGAAGCTCTTCTCCCCCCTTCTCGCGCAATTCCTCCTCCACGCCGGGAAGCACCACCTGTCCGAACCCCAGGTCCGCCGGATAGATCGTGGGCTCCGCCACGTACACGAGGTGGAGAGACGCCCTGAATTTCTCCGCGAGCGGGACGGCGTACTTGAGGGCATTTTTGGAATGGAGGGAGAAATCGATGGGAACGAGTATCGAACGGATGCTGAATTTCTCCTCCGCCGCCGGCTCCGGTTTCGAGGTCCGGCGGGGACGTGCGAGTCGACGGACCCGCGTGCGTTTCGGCGGAGATTTCTTCTTCATGACGCACCTCCCGGTGTAGTGACCTTTTCGCGTCCTGTCGACGCGTCGTCAGTCGTTGTAAACGAATTTCAGCCAGCGGTGACGATCGTTCCCGTTTTTCACGACGTCGAAGAACTTTTCCTGCAACATCTTTGTGACCGGCCCCGGCTTGCCGTCCGCGACCTTCACCCTGTCCACCGAGCGAATCGGCGTCAGCTCAACAGCGGTCCCGCTAAAAAAAAGCTCGTCGGCCACATAGAGCATCTCGCGGGGAAGAATTGTTTCCTGCACGGTGTATCCCGCCTCTGCGGCCATCTGTATGACGGAGGCGCGGGTCACGCCGAGGAGGAGCGAGGATGAAAGCGCCGGCGTAAATATGATGCCGTCCTTCACCGCGAAAATGTTCTCCCCGCTCCCCTCGCTCAGGTGCCCGTCGACATCAAGCGCGATCGCTTCTTTGAAACCCGCCTGGACGGCTTCGACTTTCATAAGCTGCGAGAGGATGTAGTTTCCACCCGCCTTTGCCATCGTTGGAAGCGTATTCGGCGCAGGGCGGTTCCATGTCGAAACACACGCGTCGATCCCGTCGGTCAGCGCATCCGGGCCGAGGTAACTCCCCCACTCCCACACCGCGATGCTGACCTCGACAGGGCACCCCAGCGGATTTACTCCGACGTCACCATACCCCCGGTAGACGATCGGACGGATGTAGCAG
>DASVIU010000093.1:0-3608 GCA_036386275.1 Bacteroidota bacterium
TCCATGGATCGCGGGGGTCAGCATGCCCACCCTCATCATCCTGGGGCTCTGTGCGATCCCTTACATCGACATCAACCCGAAGGGGAACGGCTATTACACGTTTCGTGAGCGCCGGTTCGCCATTCTCACGTTTTGTTTTGGTTTCCTTGTGCTCTGGGTCTCGCTTATCGTTCTGGGAACGTTTTTCCGCGGCCCGGGATGGAACCTGTTCATGCCGTGGGATGAATGGGACACCCACCGTGTTGTCGCACTGACAAATGTGGACTGGTCCGAGCTGTTCGGCGTGCCGACACGGAGGGTCGATGAATCGCTCAACCCCGCCGCCATGGCCATCGGCACCGTCACGATACTCGCATGGTTCAGTCTCGCGTTCATTTTCTATTTCTGGAAGCGGAAGAGCGAGGTCATAAAGAAACTCGGCCCCCTCCGCTACTCGATGGTCGCGGGGCTGTTCCTTGTCATGTCGGCCCTTCCGGTCAAGATCATACTCCGGCTGACGCTGAACATCAAGTACATTCTCGTCACCCCCTGGTTCAACATCTAAAGTGCAACTCAAGGAGAAAGGCGTGTTCACACAGCGCGCACCGCGCCCTATAGAGGAGCGCAATTACAGCGTCTATTATATCGTCTTCGCGGGGTTCCTTTTCCTCGGGACCATGTGGGCCGTCGTCGACGAGGTAGTCACGCGCCGGCCGTGGAAAGACGTTCAGAGGGACTACCAGGTGCTTGCGGCCCGGAAAATGAAGGAACAGTTCGACCAGGCCGTGACGGAGTTCGATTCCGCGTCGTACCTGGATCTGAGCGCCAGGCTTGACGCGGCACGGGACTCGTTGTCATCCCCCGTGTACACAGGGGCGCTTGCCGGATATGACAGGGTGCTGGAGTCGCTGACAACGGAGAACCGCCGCTACCAGTTTGCCAAGAGCCGGGGGGACGAGGCCTACTATTTCTACAAGAAGTCGCTCCACGAGGGGGAAGAGAACCCGAAGGAGAAGGAGCGGCTGGCCGGAGACGAATCGGAGATGGCCTCCCACCAGACTGCCATCAACGCTCTCGAGAAGGAACGGGACTCTCTTCTCTCCGTGCTGAACAGGTACCGGCAGGAGGTGAGGAAGAACCAGAACGCGCTGACGGAGCTCAGGAAGAAGATCGACAGGTGGGACGCGAAAGTAAAGAAGGCGGAAGGGGCCCCGATCGAGATCAAACAGGTCATGCTCCTGGACTATGACAAGAACCCGTTCAACGATCCGAAAGCGCGCATCGACAGGTGCCAGACATGCCATCAGGGCTGGAATGAAGACGTGATGGAGGATGCCCCGCTGCCGTTCAAGAAGCACCCTCTCCCGGCCCTTCTGGCACTTCACAAGCCCGATATCATGGGATGCACGCCGTGCCACCGGGGACAGGGGACGGCCCTTACCGCCGCGACCGCCCACGGGGAGGGGGATCCCTACTGGGAGAATCCGCTCCTGAAGGGGATAGACGTCTGGGCATCGTGTACAACATGCCATGAGAACCAGAGTCACCTGGACGGGGCACCGGTCTATTCCTCGGCCAGACGCACGATCATTGAATCAGGATGTTTCGGCTGCCACGAGATCAAGGGATACACCGACCTGCAGCGGATAGGGCCCGAGCTCGGAAGGATTGGATACAAGACGGACCCGCAGTGGATATTCCGCTGGGTACGGAACCCGAAGGAGTACAACCCGCACACCCGCATGCCGAACTTCAGGTTCTCGGACGACCAGGCCGAAGCGATAACCGCGTACCTCGTTGATGTCTCCTCGCGCGCTCCCTTCCCGACTGCACGCGGGGCGCACGCCGGAGGGAACGCCGCGAAGGGGAAAGAACTTGTGGAATCCGTCGGGTGCCTGGCATGCCACTCGATCGGCGAGCAGACAAAAGTCCGGGAGCTTCGCGGGAGCAGCTACGACATGGCCCCCGAGCTGACGCGCGTCGGGAGCAAAGTGACGCCCGACTGGATGTACGACTGGGTGCGCAATCCCCGGCATTACAACCCGACGACAAAGATGCCGAATCTGAGGCTGACGGACGGGGAAGCGCGGGACGTGACGGCGTACCTCTCGACGATGAAGGACGGCCGGACGCAGGTCGAAAAGGGCCTGGATCTGGGGATCCCCGCGACGATCAAGAGGGGAGAGGGGCTCATCAGGGAATACGGATGCAGCGGCTGCCACCTGATCCCCGGGATGGAGAAGGAAAGCCGCGTATCGGTCTCCCTCTCCAACTTCGGCCGCAAGCGGGTCGAGGAGATGGATTTCGGGGACACGAAGGTCCCCCACTCGTGGCACGACTGGGTGTCCAACAAGCTGAAGAACTCGCGGGTCTTCCAGACGGACCGGATCGCCCAGAAGATGCCGGTGTTCGCGTTCAGCGACGACGAGATCGCGCGCGTGAGGCTCTTCCTCCTCTCGCAGACGAAAGACCAGCCTGACAGGAGATACATACAGGCCTTCGATGAGAAGCAGCAGCAGATCGAAACGGGGCGGAAGATTGCGTACCAGTACAACTGCCGGCAGTGCCACCAGCTCGAGAACGAAGGACGGTACATCTCCGCCATCATCGACGATCCCGCCTTCCTTCCCCCCGTTATTACCGGCGAGGGGAAGAAGGTGCAGGAACCGTGGCTGCATGGTTTCCTGAAGAACCCCTCCGTCGCCGGGTCGCCGAACACGATACGGCCGTGGCTCAAGACACGGATGCCGACCTTTTCGCTGACCGACGCCGAGATCTCCGCGCTGACGAAGTACTTTCTCGGCCTGAGCAACCAGGAGCTCGAGGTAAGGGACTACCGGGCGTTTCAGCCCGACCCGGTCCTGCTTCCCGTCGGAAAATCAATATTCACGGATTTCCAGTGCATCAAGTGCCATCCCTCCGGCGCGCCCACCGCTCCCGGCGGGGCGACGACCTCCGACCTCGCGCCGAACCTCACAAAAGCGCGGGACCGGTTGAAGCCCGAGTGGATCGTGGAATGGCTCGCCGACCCGAACAAGCTCCAGGAGGGGACGAGGATGCCGACGTTCTTCCCCGACGGCCAGTCCCCGCTCCCGGAAGTTCTCGGGGGAGATGCACGAAAGCAGATGACCGCGATACGCGACTATGTCATGAGCATCGGACAGCCGTCAAGAAGTCAGATGTCGGCACGCTGAGTGTGAAACATCATACAAACAACTCATCCATACAAGGGAGGCAGCACAATGAATTGCAGATCCGTTGCACTAGCGGCACTGTTGATCGCCTGCGCGGGGGTCGCCGCGGCCGGTGACGTCACCGGGAAGGTGTCATTTTCGGGAACCGCACCGAAGGCGGCGCGCATCATGATGAACGCCGATCCGGTCTGCGTGAAGCAGCACAAGACCCCGGTCGTCGGTGAAGAGGTTGTCGTCAACACCAACGGGACGCTGAAAAACGTTCTCGTCTATGTGAAGGAAGGGCTGGGGAGCAGGAAGTTCGATCCGCCGGCGGCAAAACTGGAGTTCGACCAGAAAGGGTGCCAGTATACGCCGCACGTCCTCGGCATACAGGTCGGGCAGGAGCTGGAAATAGTGAACGGCGACCCGACGCTTCACAATGTCCATTCGCTT
>DASVIU010000094.1:0-11506 GCA_036386275.1 Bacteroidota bacterium
CTGTGACGCTTGCCGTGCTTCTCCCCTTCACGCTATTCGGTCAATCGAGCGTCGACAAACTTGTCGCGCAGCTCGAGTCCGCGAGCAAGGGCGCTCTCGACAACTGGAGATACAGCACGGACTTCTCGGCGGACCCGACCAGGCCCGGCTTCGACGATTCGAAGTGGGCCACGCTCGCTCTCGACCAGCATCTGACGATCGACTCGTGCTGGATCAGGAAGGAAGTCACACTCCCGGGGAGGATGGCCGGTCAGGCGACATCGGGAACAGTCCGGTTCCTCGTCACGGTCGACGATTACGGGTACCTGTTCGTGAACGGCGAAAACAGGGGCTACTTTCCGTGGGACGGCGAATTCGAGCTCACGAAGCATGCGCAACCCGGTCAGAAGTTTCTCCTCGTCATCAAAGCGATCAACACGGGGGGCCCGCTGCGCCTCCTCCGGGCGCAGATCGTGCCCGGGAGCGACAACCCGCTCGCGAAAACGGTGGAAGATTTTGCGCTCGGTCTGAAGGTGGCGCAGAAGCTCCTCAGCACCGACACGTACCAGACGAACGCCCGGGTGAAGGTGGACCCGGGAGTCGACAAATCGCGCATGGACCGGCAGGAGAAATCAAGGCTCAACGCCCTTTTGCAGACGACCGCCGCGGGGGTGGACGCCGACGCCCTCGTCAGCGGTTCCGTCGACCGGTTCCGCATGTCGCTGTCGGCGGCGAGGACGAAACTGGCCCCCGTTGCGGATTTTGTCCACCGCTTCACACTCTACCTTGATGCGAACGCGCACATCGACGCCGCATGGCTGTGGCGCTCGAAGGAAACGATCATGGTCTGCAGGAATACCTTTTCCTCCGTCATGAACATGATGGCCGCGCGACCCGACTTCACCTACACACAGAGCTCCGCGGCCTACTACGACTGGATCGAAAGGCTCTATCCCGATCTCTTCACGCAGATACAGCAACGCGTGAAGGACGGGCGCTGGGAGGTTATCGGCGGGATGTGGGTGGAGCCGGACTGCAACCTTCCCTCGGGCGAATCCTGGGCGCGCCAGCTGATGTACGCCAAGAAGTATTTCAAGAACAAGCTCGGCGCGGAGGTGAAGATCGGCTGGAACCCGGACTCCTTCGGCTATAACCAGAACATGCCGTCGTTCTACCGGAATGCGGGGATCGACGCGTTCATCACGCAGAAGATCGGATGGAATGAGACCAATGTGTTCCCGTACCGGACGTTCTGGTGGGAGTCACCGGATGGCTCGAGGATACTGAGCTATTTTCCCTTCGATTACGTGAACACGATCGACAATCCCTTCCAGCTCGTGGACTGGATGAGACAGTTTGAAGCCAACACCGGCTTCACCAAGATGCTGATACTCTTTGGGGTGGGCGACCACGGAGGCGGGCCTTCGCTGGAGATGCTCGACAGGATCGACAGGCTGAAGACACTGGACATCTTCCCGAAGATCGAATACGGCACGGCGGGAAAATACATTGACTGGCTCCGGAGCAACGACCTGAGCGGTCTCCCCGTCTGGAAGAACGAACTCTATCTCGAATATCACCAGGGGACATTTACAACACAGGCGGCGATGAAACAGTTCAACCGGTCCAACGAGGCCCTCCTGACCAATGCGGAGAAGCTCTCCTCATTCGCCTCGCTCTCGGGCCGTCCCTACAATGCAGGCGCCCTGGAAGAGGCGTGGAGGAACGTGATGTTCAACCAGTTCCACGACATACTTCCGGGATCGGGAATTCGCGAGGTGTATAGCGACGCCTCGGCGACCCACAGGGAGGCGGAATCGATCGGGCGCCACGAACTTTCTCATTCGCTCGACCACATCGCATCGCATATCAACACGGCGGCGCTCAGGCACGGCACGCCGTTTATTGTCTTCAACACGCTCTCCTGGGAGCGGACAGACCTCGCCACAGTCGACCTCCGGGGCGGGGACGAAGACTCCTATGCCGTCTTCGACGCATTCGGGAAGGAGATCCCGTCGCAGACAGTCACAAAGTCGCGTTATGAACGCCAGGTGCTCTTCGTCGCCCGCCGCATCCCCGCTTTCGGTTACGCGACGTTCGAACTCAGGAAGCAGTCTCCCGCGCGGTCTCCGGAACCTGCGCCCTCCGCCTTCACAACGGAGAACGGCATATTCCGCGTGTCGATCGACAGCGTGTCCGGATGGGTGAAGAGTATCCTCGACAAGCGAAGCGGGAAGGAGCTCCTTGCCGGACCGGGAAACAGGATCCAGCTCCTGGAGGACCTCCCCAAACAATGGGACGCATGGAACCTCGGGCTGACGGGGAAGGAATTTCCGACGGCGTTCCGCGGCGCAGAGGTGGTCGAACACGGGCCGGTCCGGACCGTCGTGCGCCTCCAGCGCGACTACCTGAAACCCGGCGTGAAAAAGGATTTTCCGACAGAGGACTTCCCCTCATCGTTCTTCACGCAGGAGATCGTACTCTACAACGGCCTCGACCGGATCGACTTCACGACAGACGCCGACTGGTGGGAAGACCACACGATGGCCAAGCTGGCGTTCCCCCTCGCATTCTCCGACACCGTGGCGACCTACGAGACCCCCTACGGGACGATCCGGCGCTCGACGCAGATGAGGAACAGCATAGAGCAGGCGCAGGTGGAGGTACCGGCTGCGCGCTGGGCCGACGTTTCGACGGACGAATCCGGCGTGTCGCTCATCAACAACGCCAAGTACGGATATGACATCAAGGGAAACACGATGAGGCTGTCGCTTCTCCGGTCTCCGAAATGGCCGGATCCGACCGCCGACAGGGGACGCCACGTCATCAGCTACTCTCTCTATCCGCATCCAGGACGGTGGCAGTCGGCCTCGACCCACCAGAGGGGGTACGAGTTCAACACGCCCCTCCTTACGGCAATGACAGATGCGCACAAAGGGAAACTCCCGGCGGCAGAGTCGTTCCTCTCGATCACCCCGTCGAACCTGGTCCTGACGTCGGTCAAGAAGGCAGAAGAGGGGAATGCCTGGGTGCTCCAGTGGTACGACGTCAAAGGGGAGTCATCGAACGGAGTCGTTTCACTCCCCTTCCATCCGTCCAGGGCACTGAGATCAAATTTCGTGGAGGAGGACGGAGCACCCATCGAGGTGAAAGGAAACGCGATAACCGTCCCCACGATCGCGCACGGCATCATGACCGTGAAAGTATACCCGTAGCGCGCCGGTTCCGGGACGCCAGGGACATCCGGTGGAGATGTCCCTCCGTGGGTCGCACGCCGTGCGTCCGCCTCACCTGATCAACCCGGTCCCAGCCCTTTCAGCACACGCGCGGCACATGAGCAGAATCCTTTGCTCCCGTACGGCAATTGCTGCTCGATAATGAGCCGGAGCTCCCTCCCGAGGTCCGGTTCCTTCTCTGCAATCCGGACAAGGACGGTCATGGAGAAGGCTTTGACAGCGACAGACGAATCTCCCGCCGCGAGGTATCCGAAGCAGAGAGTCGCCACCCTGCCGAGGAGTCCGGCGGGGATATCGACGTGCTGAAGCATCCGGACGACGCTCCGCCTGACCGCGACGTGGACTCCCGGCTCCTCCATCCTCGAAAGCATCCGCCGGATGTACGGCCTGACGAGCGCCGGGTTCCGGTCTGCACAGATGCCCACGACCATTGCAGAGCGCTGCGTGATCCTGTACTCCCCACGCAGGAAGAGATCCATGAGCCTGCGGAACCGCCTCGTGTCATTGCCGATCCATGAAACGATGCGATCCGCCTGGCGCCGGGAGTGTTCTTTCAGCAGTTCGGATTTGATGTCCATACTCAGTGTGGAAATTACCGAGTTGCGGGGAAAAAGGCAACGGGAGCCCGTGCGTGTTGACCCGCTATCCGTTCTTGATTACATTGAGAAATCCTCCCCCCGGCACCGGCCGGGGGGAAGCGCACAGACAGACGACGGACCATGAACGACCATTTTTCTTCCGAGGTGCTCACACGGGCCAGAGAGCTCTTCCCTCACCTTAAGCAGGGAAAGATCTATCTTAACCACGCGGGAACGAGCCCACTCTCCACAAGAGTGGTGGAAACCATGACCGCGTATCTCCGGAGGCGTTCAGAAGGAGATCTGGACACATACCAGAACGATCTGGGCATGGTCGCAGAGTGCCGGACCGCTGTTTCCAGACTGATACGGGCGGAATCCTCCGACAGGATCGCGTTTCAATCCAACACGTCCGACGCGATAAACGTGATCGCTGCCGGGATACCGTGGAAAACGGGGGACCGTATACTCCTCGCAGACTTCGAGTTCCCCGCGAATGTCTATCCGTATATCAACCTGAAATCGATCGGCGTGGAGCTTGATTTCATCTCCGCGCCCGACGGGAGGCTGACCACAGAGCTGATCGCCTCCAGGATCGGCCAACACACACGCCTCGTTGCGCTCAGCGCCGTCCAGTTTCTCTCCGGACACCGCTCGGATCTCCGCTCGATCGGCAGCCTATGCCGGAACAACGGGACCATTTTCGCGGTCGACGGAATACAGGCGGTCGGAGCCGTGAGAATCGATGTGCAGAAAATGTCCATCGACGCCCTCTCGGCCGGCGCCCAGAAGTGGCAGATGGGCCCGCACGGTTCCGGGTTCCTGTACCTGACGGAAGAACTCCAGTCACGCATCCGCCAGAAGAACCTGGGCTGGCTCTCGGTGGAGGACCCGTGGGATTTCTATAATTACGAGCAGCCGCTCGCTTCGTCTGCGCGGCGATACGAAGGGGGGAGTCTCAACATGCCGAGCCTCTGGGGAATGCGGGAGGCGATCGGAACGCTCATCGAATTCGGCCCGGACGGGATCGAATCGCACATACTCGCGATCACGTCGGGATTGATCGAACGGCTCATGAAGATCGATGGAGTCAACCTCTTCTCTCCCCTCCCGGAAGACGAACGCGCCGGGATCGTCACCATCTCGCTGGTTCCGCCGCTCGATCCCCGGACAGTGTTCGACAAACTCAGGGAGCGGGGGGCGACGATTGCGATCCGGGAGGGAAAACTCCGCTACTCACCCCACTTCTACAATTCAGCGGACGAGATGGACCGGGTGGCGGACATGACGGAGGAGGTGATACGGGAAGTGCACGGGGGATAGATGGCCGAGCTAAAACGGGAGCTGTCCCGGTTCGACATGACGATGATCGCAATCGGGTCGACGATCGGCTCGGGAATATTCCTCACCCCCGCCCTCATCGCACATACACTCCCCTCCCCTTCATGGATCATCGGCATCTGGCTTGTCGGAGGTGTGATGGCGCTGACGGGCGCCCTCACGTTCGCCGAACTTGCAGGGATGATGCCCGGGGCAGGGGGGGTATACGTCTACCTGAATGAAGCGTACGGTCCGCTCGCCGGATTCCTCTACGGCTGGGCCTATTTTCTCGTCTGCAATACGGGGGGGATCGCAGCGCTGAGCCTCGCATTTGCCACGTACCTGGGGCACTTCATCCCCCTGTCTCCCGCCGGCCTCCGGATAACAGCCATCACGGGCCTGCTGCTTGTCACCGCGCTGAACGTCCGTGGAGTGAAAATCGCCGGAATGTTCTCGGACGTTTTTACGCTCCTGAAACTCTCGGGGATCGGATTCCTTATCGTCGCCGGGATAGGCTGGGGGACGAACCGCCACATTGATTTCTCCACGCCGCTTGACCTGCAGGGGGGGACACTGGGGGGAGCCCTCTCCGTCGCCATGGTGGGAGTCCTCTGGTCGTACGGCGGGTGGCAGCACGCATCCTATGCCGCCGGCGAAGCCCGGAACCCCCGCCGGACAATCCCGTTCGCGATGGTGACCGGAGCGATCGTCGTGGTCGCCGTCTATGTGCTCACGAACATCTCCTACATGCTCCTCCTCCCCGTCGCCGCGATCGGAGCATCGCCCCGGCTTGCATCAGACGCGATGCAGACCATCATGGGGCCCGCCGGGGGAGGCCTGATCGCTGCAGTCATATTCATTTCGACATTCGGCACCACGGGGATATACACGTTAACGGCTCCCCGCATCTACTTCGCGATGGCGCGCGACGGCCTTTTTTTCCGGAAGGTTGCGGAAATCCACCCGCATTTTCACACCCCCGCATTCGCCATCATGATCCAGAGCGCATGGGCGATCATTCTTATTCTGTTCTGGGGGACATTCGAGAGTCTCATTTCTTACGTCGTGTTCACCGACTGGATCTTCTTCGCACTCGCGGCGACCGGCGTCTTCATCCTGAGGAGGAAACGCCCTTCGGCGGAAAGGCCGTACAGGACACTCGGTTATCCGCTCACGCCGCTCGTGTTCATCATCATATCCATCTGGTTCGTCGGCAACACGCTCCTGAACCGGCCGGAGGAGGCCTGGGCCGGGATCGCTTTCCTCGCACTCGGCGTCCCTGTGTTTCTTTTCTGGAACAGAAAATCCGGACCGCCGGAGCAGGATCAGAAGAGCCAGTGATAGAGAAGGCGCCAACCGGCAACAGGGGACCGTGCGGAATTCTGCCCCGCTCCCGCCGCCCGGTGGGTACTTGCAGCTTCCAGGAGGAGCATCTCGACATTCGCGACCATCGTCGACAGAGTGAACACGTTCTCCACCTTCCGGGCACCGGCTTTTCCCATCGAGTTCCGGAGTTGCGGATTGTCCACCAGTGTGACCATTGCGTCAGCGAGCATCGCGGGGGAGCGCGGAGGGACCAGCAGACCCGTCCTCCGGTCATCAATGATCTCCGGGAGACTGCTCACGTGGGAGGCAACAACGGCTTTCCCCGCAGCCATCGCTTCAACGGCCGCGTAGCCGAATCCTTCCCAGTTGGACGGCATCACGAGAAAATCGATCCCGCGAAGAAACTCGGGGATGTCCTCGCGGAAACCGGCCAGGTGCGCATACCGGTCAAGATTCCTGCTCCTCAGGAATTCCAGCATTGAGGCACGGAGGTTTCCCTCCCCCGCTATAACGAGCTTTGCATTCCTGTGCCGCTCGACAAGGAGGGCCATCGCCTCAAGGAGCGTCATCAGTCCTTTCTGTTCGTCCAGTCGTCCGACAAAACCGATGAGGCTGTCCTCTTCGCCGATATGGAATTCTTCGCGGAGGCTGCCGGATGCGGGAAGCCTGAACCTCCGGGCATCGATCCCCTTCCATACGACGTGGATCTTCTCCCCCCTGAGCCAGGGAGCGCTCACGAGAAGCGTGTTCTTTGTCGCGTAAGAGTTCGCGATGACAACAGAAGCGACTTTGCCGTAGAAAAGCCTGTTGAGAAAAGTGTCCTTGAGGGGAAAATCGACCTCCCTGCTTACAACGACAGGAACAGCCGCGAGCAAGGAGGCAACTCCGCCAATGCGGAGCTCTTTTTCGGTGTGGACGCACACAACGTCGATTTTCCTTCCAACCATCAGCCGGGCGAGCCCCATGATTGTGAAGGGATCAAAATCGCCTGCAAATCTTATCGGAACCAGATTGACGGTCGAATTCTTCATGCTGCGATGGAGGGCGGAATCCCGGCGACAGGCGACCGTGACGTCATGCCCCCGGGACATGAGGGAATCCACGATCTGGGTCAGGGAGACCTCCCCGCCGCCCCAGGTACGGCAGCTGTTCAGAAAAAGTACGTTCATGGAATTCCCGGCAGTGGTGGCGGTTCCTCGCGGTACGAAATGAACGGTTGGGAAGGACGCGCTGTTCCTAATTTGACAATTTCCGGGGAGAAATGTTTAATCCGAGTCATGCCCTCCTTTGTTGAGCGATTCCGGGGGCATAACCTGAGGATTTCAGTGAAATTGACGCCTTCCCCCCTCTTCCCGGGAACGCTGCGACGGCAGGCCGCGTTATGACTGATATTGAGAGGAGGCACAAACCCGCCCAGATTTGATACCACGTGTACACCGATGACATCACTCCGGCGAGGTTTCAGTGCACTCTCATGCGCATTCCGACGGGCCTCCTGCGGGCACTCGCATCCTCCTTCTCCTCCCCCTTATCGCATCCCTGTGTCTTGACGTGAGCGGCGGCGCAACCGCCCAGGAGAAGTTCACGCTGAGCGGGACCATAAAAAATGCTGAGAACGGCGAGGCCCTTATCGGGGCCTATGTCGTCGTGAAGGAACTCAAGAACACCGGCGCCTCGTCCAACGCGTACGGCTTCTTTTCCCTCACAATCCCGGGAGGGCACTACACCCTCCTCGTGCAGTACCTGGGCTTCAGGGTCCTCGCCGATTCCATCGATCTCACGCGGGACCGGACGTTCATTTTCGCTCTCACACCGCAACCGATCACCGTCGGCGAGGTCGTCGTGTCGGGGGAGCGATCGGACAAGAACGTCACGTCCACTGTCATGAGCTCGAACAAGCTCGAAATGCGCGAGGTCAAATCCATTCCCGTACTGCTCGGCGAAAAGGACATACTGAAGACGATCCAGTTGCTCCCGGGAGTGCAGTCCGCGGGAGAGGGGAACACCGGATACTATGCCCGGGGTGGAGGCCTGGACCAGAACCTGATCCTTCTTGACGAAGCACCGATCTACAACCCCTCACACGCGCTCGGGTACCTCTCGGTGTTCAATTCCGACGCGATCAAGGATGTGACGCTGATAACGGGAGGGATACCCGCCGAATACGGGGGGCGTCTCTCGTCGGTCCTCGACATCAGGACCAATGACGGAAACATGAAGGACTACGGGGCGTCCGGCGGAGTCGGTCTGCTTGCCGCCAGGCTCACCCTCCAGGGGCCGATTGTGAAGGACGAAGGCTCATTCATGATCTCGGGGCGAAGGACGTACGCGGACATCTTTCTCAAGCTCTCGAGCGACACCACGATCAACAGGACCAGCCTGTACTTCTATGATCTGAACGCAAAGGCAAACTACACGCTGGGCGAGAAAGACCGCATCTACCTTTCGGGATACCTCGGAAAGGACAATCTCGATTACCCCGATGTCATCGGGCTGCGCTGGGGGAACACAACCGCCACGGCACGGTGGAACCACGTCTTCGGGGACCAGTTCTTCAGCAACACCACAGTGACGTTCAGCGATTACCAGTACACCAACATCGTCGGAGCAAGCACGAGCCAGTACGAGATCACCTCCGGGATCAAGGACGTCAACGGCAAGATCGATCTTCAGTATTTCATGAACGTGACAAGCATGTTCAAGTTCGGCGTCAACGCCATCTACCATACGTTCATGCCGGGATCGGTCACCGCGGGACCGACGAGCTCCGCCAACAGCGTCTCACTCGAGCACCGGTACGCGCTCGAAAACGCCGCCTACCTGGCACACGAGTTCGAGCCCCTTCCCGGGTTCAAGATCAACTACGGGCTCCGGGCGTCCATGTTCAGCCTTATGGGTCCCGGCCACACGCTGACGTACGACGAATACGGCGACATCATTGATACCGCCGGGTTCGGGTCGGGCAAAGTCATAAAAACCTACGCGAGCTTCGAGCCCCGGTTCTCGGCCACGTATCTCATTGATGAAGTGAGCTCCGTCAAGGGGTCGTATACGCGCACCGCACAATACCTCCACCTTCTGTCGAATTCGACGACGGCAAACCCGAGCGACCTCTGGGTCCCCAGCAGCAACAACGTCAAACCCCAGTATGCCGACCAGGTCGCCGTGGGATACTACAGGAACTTCGCGGAGAATGAATTCGAATCCTCGGTCGAACTCTATTATAAGAACATGATGAACCTGATCGACTACAAAAACGGCGCCGATTTGCAGATCAATCCCACCGTCGAATCGCTCCTTGTATCCGGCAGGGGCTGGAGCTACGGGGCGGAGTTCCTGATCAGGAAACGGGCAGGGCGTCTCAGCGGCTGGGTGGGATACACGTGGTCGAAAACACAGGAACAATTTCCCCTTATCAACAGGGGCGCGGTCTTTCCCGCGCGGCAGGACCGGACGCACGATATCTCGGTTGTCACGATCTACGACCTGAGCGCGACATGGAACTTCTCCGCTGTCTGGGTGTACAATACAGGGAACGCGGTGACGTTTCCGGCGGGGAACTACTGGATCGATAACCGGCTGGTCCCTTACTACACCGAGCGGAACGGCTACCGGATGCCCGCGTACCACCGTCTTGACCTTTCGGCCACATGGAAACTCGGAGAGCGCTCAAACCTGAATTTCTCCATCTACAACGCCTATGACCGGATGAACGCGTATGCGATTTATTTCAGGCAGAACAGGACCGACCCGACGAAAACGGAAGCCGTGCAGATAACACTGTTTCCCATCATCCCCTCAATCACCTACAATTTCAATTACTGAAACACACCGGAGAGGCACCATGAGCAGCAGTTTTTCCCGTCATTCACGTGCGGCAAAGCTGGCCGCCGCAGCCCTGGCTCTAGCGGCCTTCTCCTGCCAGAGGGTCATTTCGGTCGATCTCAACAACGCGAACCCCCAGATGGTGACCGAGGCGATCGTCACGGACCAGCCGGGTCCTTATACGGTGTCGTTAAGCACATCAGGTAACTATTTCACCCCTTCCCTCTATTTTCCCCCCGTCACTCATGCCTTCGTGACAATTGCGGACAATCTCGGTGTCACTGACACACTGAAGGAGATACTCCCCGGGACCTATCATACGTCCGTCCTGCATGGCGGTGCGGGAAGGACATACAACCTCCGGGTCGTCGCGGAGGGGAAAGAATACGACGCAATCTCCACGATGCCCCCCAGAGTGCCCATCGACACACTCGTCGCGCTCCATTCCCGTGAGTCCGACGGCGATCAGGTCTACAACCTGTACGTGATTTTCAAGGACCCGCCGGAGCCAGGGAACTATTACAGGATGAAACTCCGTGTCAGCGTCCCGATATCCCCCGACTCCATCGACGGGAGGAGGTACCACCTGTACAACGACAAGCTGACAAACGGCAATGAGGCGGCGGTCAGGATCCGGATGAGGAACTATTTCCAGCCCGGGGATACGGTCTGGGTCGACCTCCTCTCGATTGACAAAACCTCGTACGACTATTTCAATACGCTGAACAACGTACTGACCTCCGACCGGAGCCCGACATCGCTTGCCCCGGCCAATCCCAACACCAACCTCACCAACGGGGCACTGGGATACTTCGCAGCTTTCTCCGTTGATTCAAAAATGATCATACTGCAATAGCGTGCCGAGGACTTACCTCCTCCTGCGCCGTGCCGGGCTCCCGGTCTACGATTCCACGCGCGTGGCACACCTGGAGGAGACGATCGGAGCGTACGCCGGCAATCCCGGGAGTTCGCTTTTCTCTCCCGAACATGTAAGCCTTTTTGCATTTGCAGCATCTCCCGGAGGACTCGGCGACTACAGTGCAAGCACGCACATTCAGGGAGAACTTCTGGGCACGATGATCGACCTGATCATACGGGATGGGACGGACGGGAGGCGATCCATCGACGACCTCATGCGGTCAATGTTCGCGCGGTACTCGGGAGAACGGGGATTCACAGGGAGCGATATCGAGCAATCGGCCGGCGAGGCATGTGGCTGCGACATGCATTCGTTTTTCGAAA
>DASVIU010000095.1:0-2593 GCA_036386275.1 Bacteroidota bacterium
CCCGCATGGTCGTACGCCCTCATGTAGTACCGGACGAACGTCGAATCCAGAGCCGGGGGGATGACGGCCTTCCATGTGCTGTCCGTCGTGGGTGCAGTCATCTGCAGACCGACGAACGCGGCATTGTTGAACCTGTAGAAGAGTTTAACAGAATCGATATTGGCGCCCCCCGTCGTCTTGTACGCCTGGCAGTGTTGATGTTGGGATTGGAGGTCCCGACAACGAGGTTTCCAGGGAATATGGGCGCAATCAGGTACCCCTTCGGATTGTCGCCTCCGGACACCACCCACATCACGCCACGGATTGTATCGATGGAGGCCTGTATCGGCGGGAGCTTGTACGGGTAGCCGGGGGGATTTGTCCGGCGGAGCGTGTAGTAGTCGGAGGCGTCATACGTCGAGATCTGGTTCCCGTTCTGGAGCATGTTGAACGTGCCGTTCGTGGCGTTGCTGTATGAGGGAACGACAAGATTCGTCAGCTCCACCATCATGCTCTCGTACTGCTCCCCTGTACTGAAGTTGACCTTCCCGCCGGGGAAGGGCCCGGTGTAAAATGTGGAGACATCGAGCTTCACGGGGGGAGGGACAGGCACCTTTCCGCTCGGGATGATCTGCTTCCCCGGCAGATAGACAAGCTGCGAAAGGCTGCTCAGCGTGTTTGTCGGGAATTCATCGACCCATCCCCTGATCGTGACAACATCACCCGCTTCGAGAGCGTCGAAACCGTCCAGCTTCGCCGCCGAAGAGTCGCCGATGAGGTTGATCTTCACCCAGATGCCCCGCCATGAGCTGACGCTCGCGGTATCATAGAGAAGTATGTTCCAGCCGGTGCTGTTGAAACCCATAATCCCTTTCGGTACGACGACGATGCCGGTCGTCTCGACCGTATCGTGGTAATACCGGGAGGCCTGCAGGGAGAATCGCGTGGTGCTCGTCTGAAGCGTGTCCGCCAGCCGCAGCGTATCCAGCGGGACTTTCTGCAGGTCCTGTATCGCAACGTGTTGGTACGTCTGCGCGAGCGCAGGCAGCACCCCCAGCGCGAGAAGACAGAGAATTGTTATCAGCCTCTTCATGGTGAAACTCCTCCTGTTGTGGTGAGTGATGATGTGCAACGTGCCAGTTATTTGATGACCAGGAATTTTCCTTTCACGGTCTCCCCCGTCTGTGCATCGCGCACGCTGTAGAGATAGAGCCCGCTCGCGATGGCCTGGTCATATTTGGTGATGAGATCCCATGCGTGTTCCCCCCCCGAAAAGCGGGGCGAGGTCCCTGTGCCGCTGAACTGACGGAACCACGCGATATCGGTGCCGTCATACGTATCGCTGTCGTGGTGTATGTCCGCAACGATATCCCCCGCCAGCGTATAGATCCTGATCTCACAGCGCTGCGGGAGATTGTAGAAGTAGATCTTCCTGTTCCTCTCCCCCGAGCCGTCCCACACGGCATTGCCGTAGTACGGGTTGGGATATACCCCGACCCCTTTTGTCCCCACGGGGGCCGGTGGAGTTCCGGGGATGACGCGCGCGAGCTCGGTCTTGCTCTGGAGCGAACTCACCCCCGTCGCGGAGTCTCCCCTGTCGTACGCGGCAACCCCGTAGATGTATTGCCATCCGTTCAGGTGCGTCATGTTCGTCCCGGCGGGGGGAAAGCGGTACCAGTATCCGACAGTATCGCCGGGGAAGTACTTTGCCTGCGCCAGGCGTATCGGGTCGAACCCCGTGTCGTGGCCGACCCCGTCCCCCGCGATGTCGAAGTCTCCCACCAGTGTGAGGTTCAGCAGGAGGTCTTGCGGGTTGGTGAAATCCGCACCCGGAGTGGACCGGTAGACCCTGTACCCTTCGAAATCCGTCTCCCCGGTCACCGGGTCGACCGAGAGCTCCGACGCGGATTTGTCCCAGTACACGGTCACATCCTGGCTCCCGACCTCCACCCTGACCTTCGGCGGGCGGGGGGGCTGGGGGAGCTGGTAGTGGTCCAGGCGTCCGTTTCCGTTGAGATCCTCCCCGGGATCCAGCGTGTTGTTTCCGTTGATATCCTCCCCCTGGTACGCCTTCTGGCAGAAGGAAGCGTTCGAATAGAGGTTCTTGCGCTGATCGCGCGTGTCAAGATGCGCGGGGAGCAAACCGTTCTTACGGGCACAGATTACGCCGAACACGACGTTGAGGGAGTCACCGGGGAGGAGCGAGGAAAAAGGGCCGCTGGAGATGAGTGTTGTGATATTGTTCGCCTGAGTCCTGAGAATGTCGATCTTCGGCTGCGGCATGGATGAGGCCAGACGGTCGTATCTGCTCCTCGCCCCGCCGATATTCCCGGCGTCGTCGAGCGGAGAGAAATAGTCAAGGTCTCCGCCGAGACTGCGGAATATCCACGCATTGTAGTATGTACGCTTCCGGAGGTTGCCGACTGAATCCACACCGTGGGGGAAGGGAGTCGCCCCCAGGAGCTGGACACCGATATAACTGTCCGCCGGAGGGGGGGCCGGGATGCCGTCGAAATCGAACGTGTACATCATCCTGAGCGTGTCGGAATATCCGTTTCCACCATGATTGAAGTACCCTGTGGTCCCCGGCCGCACGTTGTTCGTGTTCCGCACA
>DASVIU010000096.1:0-6336 GCA_036386275.1 Bacteroidota bacterium
TACCGAGATCGGGTACTATGGCTACGATATCACGGATTTTAAGGGGCTGCTGACCGCGGTAAAGGACCCGACGAACATCATCCTGGCGCCGAAGAACGCGGACCTCTCGTTCAACCCGGCCACGATGTACAACATCTACACATGGTTGCGCGACCACGGGAACAATATCATCTATATCTACGGAGAAACGGACCTCTGGGGCGCGACCGCGATGGAGCTCTCCGGCAAGACCAATGCCATAAAAATCGTGAAACCCGGGGGCTCGCACCGTACAAGAATCGGCAATCTCCCCACCGGGCAACAGAATATAGTCTATTCGGCGCTGGAAGAGTGGCTGGGCATCAAGATTACACGCTGACCCCGTTCCCGACCCGATCTACAGCCTCGTGTGGAACCGGGGGGGGGTGGAATTGCGTTGGTTCTTTCAGTCCCCCTGTAGTGCAACTCACAGAATAGAGGTATCAATGAAGCGGCGAATCGTCCTCGGTTTTTCCCCTGTTTTGTTCACTCTGTTGTTCGCCTCCCTCGGCTGCGCGCAGGGGTTTTATATAGAGAGCACCCGTTCCGGCAGTTCCGACGTTGAGGAGAAGATGTACTACATGCCGAAGATGTTCAAGTCCTTCAGCACGGATCGCTCGGAGATCTCGATACTCCGCTTTGACAGGGAGACGATCTATCATCTCAATCCTGAGAAAAAAACGTACACCGCCATGACATTTGCAGAGATGAAGGCCATGGTGGACAACGCAAGGTCGAAAGCAGACGACATGATGGCCAAACGCCTTGCGTCGCTTCCTCCCGATCAGCGGGAGAAAATGAAGGAGAGAATGGCGGCGATGAAGAACCCGTCGTCGTCCTCCGGCGCCACGCATGAGGTCGTCTCGACCGGCGAGCACAGGACGATAAACGGATATGCCTGCGACAAGTACATTGTGAAGATCAACGGGAAGGAGTCCGAGACTGTCTGGGCATCGAAGCAGGTCCCGGGATATGAAACAATGAAGCGTGACATGGAAGGGTTCCTCGATCGCATGTCCGCCATCGCGGGGAGGAGAGGGGACCTGGGTGCATGGTTCAAGCAAATCGACGGTTTCCCCATCGAGACCGATTCGCACGGAAGCGTGAAGACAGTGGCAAAAATCGATCGCAGATCCATCCCCGCCTCGGAATTCGAAGTGCCGGCGGACTATACCAGGGAGAAGAACCGGATGCCGGGTGACCCCGGGGCCGGAGGGGATTAAGTCTTTCGTTCAGATGAGATTTCGTCGTACCTGTTTGCCGCTGCGCTTCCGGGCGCAGCGGCGTTTCGATTACTCCCGCATATCCATCCGCTTGAGACTTTCCACGGCATCTGCACTCCCCATCGCGGCTGCTTTCCTGTAATACCTGATGGCCGCTTCCTTCTCTCCGAGGTCGATGTACAGCGATCCGAGACCAAGATACGGTACGGCGGATTCCGGGATGATTTCAGTCGCACGTGTGAACTGCTCGATAGCCCGGTCCTTCCAGTACCCGGGTTTTCCCTGCTGGACCTTCCACGAACATTCATAACCTATTGCGCAGTAGGCGGCAGCAAGGAGCACCCGCTCTCTCGCATATCGCTTTGTCCCGTGTACGTTCCGGAGCATTTGAAGGATCCAGCCGCCGTCTTCGACAAGAAACTTCTGATACACATACACTGACTTCGGGATCCGGCCCGCCTCCAGATACGCCTGGTGAATCCTCCAGTACATGAATGCGGGCCTTTCGGGTGGGAGTGCAATTGCCCTGTCGAACCATTCGATCTCCCTGACGGTGTCCTGGCGTATCGCGTATGCCTGGCCAAGGAGATACGCGGCAATAGCGCTCTTCGGCCTTCTCTGAACCGCATCCTGAAACAGGGTGATCGCGGTTGCGGACGATGCGGTCTCGGTGGTGTTGACAAAGGGCTGGCCGAGAAGGTACAGAAGGTCGTCGTTGTCGGGCATCCGCTCGTAAGCGCGTTCGAGCAGTTCCCTCGGGAATCTCGAATAGGACCAGTACGGGGCCGTCCCGATTTCGAATGCTCTGAGGTACTCGTCAAAAGCACTTGCGCTGTCCCTTTCCGCCAGGTACAGTCCGCTTCTCAGGAGGTACGCTTCCGCACAGGTCGAGTCGATCTCCAGGGCCCTGGAAGAAAGATCCATGGCGATCCCCGGGTGATAGATGGAGAGCATCCGCAGTCCCGCGCGCACGGTGGGCTTCAGGATATCGGGCGCCTGTGTTCGGAGAGATCCAAACCGTCCCAGGAGTTTCCGTTCGGCCTGTTCATCTAAGTAATGCTCCGCAATCTGAATGTACTCTCCTGCCGACTTGAGCCCGAGCCGGGCGGCGTTCTCAAAACATGCGAATGCAACGGTGACGTTGCCCGTGTCCATGTAGACTTCTCCGAGCGTCAGGTATGCAGAACCGTTCAACGAATCGAACGAGAGGGATTTGCTCAGCGCTGCGAGTGCTTCGGGGGATCTGTTCCGCTTAAAGAGGGAACACCCGAGTCCGTAGTATCCCTCCGCCGATGAGGGCTCGAGCGCCAGCGAGGTGTCGAACAGCGCCGTTGCCTTCTTGTACATCGAATCACCCGGCCCCCCCCACCCTTGCGTCATGTACAGGCGCCCCATGGCCCTCCAGGCCGCCGCATTGTCCGGCTTTGTTGCGACTGCCGTTGCGATATGCGATTCCGCCTCCTTGAGCGTGTCGAGAATATGCATTGCCGCCACTCGGTCGATCGGACCCCCGGCGTTCTTGAGAATGGGCACATTGGCCCACGTTGTCGTCCAGACCAGGTTTCGGAAACTCATCTCGTGCATCATGACTCTCTCAAGAAGTGCCTCGCCGAGACGGGTGTGGATGTCCGCGTCGCCGGGTGCCGCACCGAGCGATGTCCTGCACCGGAGGATCACTGAATCGAGTTCGCGCTCCCTGGATGCGGCCGTCCGGAGGTGCGGGGGGACGTCTCCGGCGCACCCGTGCGAAAGAAGTGCGAAGCAGGCTGCGGCAAAGAGGGAGGAGGCGGGTCTCAGGTGCATTTGTAGGATCTTTCTGGGGGGAAGCTCATCTGAATCCCAGCGCGCCGGAGAATGTACGGAGCGGAAACTCTATCAGCAAGGAACTGCGCCGCCGGGAGCGCGTCTTACAGGTTTTTCTCCTCTTTTACCCCGGCCGGGGCATGAAGAGCCCCCCGTCGGATACCTTGCAATCGACCCCCGTTTGAAGTACATTTTCCCACTGTCTCATTCCTGTCCTTTCCTTTCTCCTGCAATCCGAACCCTGTCCAACAACCGGGAGGCCCCACGTGCTGATCTTTATTGCTATCGCCATCGCATCATTCATTCTCCTCGCCGGATCGTTCTTCTTCGGGCACGACCATGACACGGACCACGCCGACGTCGGCCATGGCGTTGACGGACACGATGTCAGCCACGACATGGAACCGACGATAAGTTTCTTTTCCGTCAAGGTGATCGCGACTCTGGCCATGGGGTTCGGCGCCGCGGGGGCGATTGCCAGGACGTACGGTGCCGATTACCTCGTGGCATCGTTCGTCGGGCTTGGCTCCGGCATAGCCCTTTCTCTCCTTATGTATTTTCTGCTCGGACTCATCTACAAACAGCAGGCGTCCTCGATCGTGCCGGTTGCCTCAGCGGTCGGTCAGACGGGAATCGTGCAGACCGGCATCGCCCCCGGTGCTCTGGGCGAGGTAAGCCTGAATGTCGGCGGGCAGTACATGACCTACCTTGCGAAATCAACGGCCGCGAAGGAGATCCCGAAGGGGCGCTCGGTGAAGGTTGTGGGCCTGATCGGGAGTCAACTCGTCGTGGAAGAAATCTAACGGGAACAGCATTCACACTCGGAGAAACTGCCATGGAGAATCTGATAATACCATTCATGATCATACTGCTCGCGCTGGCATTTCTCATCGTTCTCCGCGTCATCGCGAGCAGATATAAGAAGATACCGCCGAACGCGGTAGGCATATTCTACGGAAGAAAATACGTTCACAAAGACCCGGTCACAGGGAAGGAACAGATCCTCGGATTCAAAGTCGTCGGAGGCGGTGGCCGTATCATCATCCCTTTCGTCGAATCGTACCAGGAGATGTCCACGGCGGCGTTCCAGACCGAAATCGATGAGAAGGGGATCCCGAACAAGGACAATGTCAAGATCAACGTCAAGGGGGTCGCGACGTGCAAGATCTCGTCCATCTCCGAGGACCTCGGGAACGCGGTGCAGTCGTTCCTCGGAAAGAACGCCGACGAGATCAAGGCCTTCGTGCAGAACATTCTGCAAGGACACCTGCGCTCCATTATCGGCAAGCTGGATATCGACAGCCTCCTGCGGGAACGGGATCAGTTCAACAAGAAAGTCGTCGAGGAGTCGGCTGAGGAACTCAAGCGGCTCGGCATACAGATCATCACGCTTGTCATTAAGGAGGTCAGCGACGAGTACGGCTACATCGACGCACTCGGCAAACGGGCGGTCGCCGAGGCGGTCAGGGACGCGAATATCAAAGTGGCCGAGGCGGAGCGTGATGCCGCCATCAGGGTGAGCACCGCCCAGCGTGAAGCTGCGACGGTACGGGCCGGCAACGAGGCCTCCATTGCCGAGGCGGAGATGGGGCGGGACATCAAGAAGGCCGAGTTCAAGGTGAAGACGGACACGAAGCGGGCGGAAGCCGAGAAGGCGCTCGACATTGCCAACGCGGACCAGGAGAAGACTCTTCGCGTGAAGCAGGCGGACAGGGATGCCGCGGAGCGTGAGGCCCAGATCAAGGTGCAGGAAATGGAGGCTGTCCGCAAGCAGCGCGAGCTGGAGGCGTCCGTCGTCAAGCAGGCGGAAGCCGAAAGGCAGAAGAAGGTCATCGAGGCCGACGCTGCGAAACAGCAGGTGATACTGCAGGCGGAAGCCGAAATGCAGCGCCTGATGAAGGAGGCGGAGGGGAAGAAGAATGCCGATACGTTCCATGGCGAGGGGGAGGCGGCCAGGACACGCGCGACCCTCCTTGCGATTGCCGAAGGAGAAGCCGCGAAGAGGAAACAGGCCCTCATGGCGGAGGCGGAAGGGACCACCCAGCTCGCGGCGGCGCTCGCGAAGATGTCGACGGATGCAAAGTTGATCCTCGTGCTGGATCGTCTTCCGGTCCTGTTCGACAGGGGGGGAGAGGCGCTTTCCAAAGTCGCAACGTCGGTGTTCTCAAGCGTTGCAGCGCCGCTCGGGAGCATCGACAAGCTGGAGATCGTTGATATGGGATCGGGCCGGGGCCTGGAGCAGATCAGTTCGATAGTTCCCAACACTGTCTTCCGCACCATCGCGGCCGCGAAGGCGCAGGGGATCGATATCACGAAAATGCTTAATTTCCTCGGGGTCGATATCGAGGAGGCCCTGAAGAAGCTCACGACCGACCCCGGCTCCACAAAGTGAACGTAGCCTGTCATTGCTTCGGGGGGCGCCTCCGGCGCCCCCCGAAGCAATCCAGACCAAGGGTCATTGCGAGGAGCATGTCATTGCGAGGAGCGCTCTTTGCGACGAAGCAATCTGCGACGAAGCAATCTGCGACGAAGCAATCTGAACCACAAAGGTAATATGCATGGGCACCCCCGTTCAGGAGCACATATATCATCTTGCGGAGTCGAAGCCGCAGGCAATCGTCGTCTACTGCAGTGACTCGCGGTTCCAGCGGGCGTTCAGAGAATTCGTCGGGAACGAACTGCATCTGCAAGAGGGGGAGTACATCCCCCTCATCATCTCGGGGGGCGTAGCGTCACTCTCCGAGCCGCTCAGGCTCCCCAAGGAGTTCAAGTACATCAAAGACCGGATCCTGTTCTTCCTGGAGCGGTTCGATTCGGTTCATCGAATCATACTCATCAACCACGAAGATTGCCGTCACTACGAGGCGCTGAAATCATCTCTGGGGGCAATATTCCTGCAGCACGTGCAGCACATGACGGAAAAGCAGATCAGGGACCTCTCGAGCGTGGCGAAGACGTTGCTCGGCCTGGGGGCTCCCGGATTGCAGATTGAGCTTTATTACGCCAGATTAGTGAAAAATGGGGGCACAACTGTCCGTTTCGAGAAAATCTGAAAAGCTTCTTAAACCGCCCGTTTGCCCGCCTGTCTAATATCTGTATATTACCTCCACAATTATGCCGGACGGAGTGAATCGCACTTCAGTTCCCACCCACACAATATTCACCTCATAAGGACGCCTCACACATGAAGCGCACGATGACCAGGATCATCGTACTCCTTTCGCTGGTGTCGAGTTTCGCTCTTGCCCAGATGCCTCGCGAAAAGGTCGATACTGTGGCTGTAGCAAAAATC
>DASVIU010000097.1:0-2563 GCA_036386275.1 Bacteroidota bacterium
GTGCGAGCCGGTCGGAGAGAAGGCCTTTGATTCCCCTGTTAAACGACCTGTCGTACCAGCTGAGCCGCGAGAGATCCGCCCTCCTCAGGATGTCGTAGCACGCCGGCGCCGGGCCGTAGTTGTTTTCGTTTCTGTCAAGGAATATTGTTTTCCGGGTCATTGCGTTTCTTCCGTTATCATTTGTTGTTAAGACCCCCTTCACGCTTCGGTTCCCTGACCGGGGGCCAGTCCTGAACCTTTCCTGTCACTTTCTCCACGGGCATCGAACGCCGCTCGCGCGTGATGAATTCCGGATCTTCAGAGGCCAGATACGCCAGGCACGCCGCGAGGACGACATTGTTCTTCAGGTCGTCGAACACGAGCTTGTCATACGTATCCCTGTTCGTGTGCCATGTGTACGAAAAGTAGTCCCAGTTGAGCGATCCCAGGCCGAACCCGGGAGCCCCGGCGGCATCGAAGGAGGAATGGTCGGTCCCTCCCCCCGCCGGCATTCCGGGAAAATCCACCTTGATGTTCTGCGTGACCTCATGAGGGATGCGGGAAAGCCAGCGCCCCAGGTGCCCCGCCGCGTTCAGCAGTCCCGCGCCACTCATCGTCTGCACGCGCCCCGTCCCATTGTCCTGGTTGAAGAGCGCCTGGAGGTGAGCGACGATCTCAGGGTGGTCTTTGACAAAGGCCCGGGACCCGTTGAGTCCCTGTTCCTCGCTCCCCCAGTGCCCGACCATGATCGTCCGGCGCGGCGCGGGATAACATTTTTTCAATACGCGCATCGCCTCCATCATCACGAGCGTCCCGGTCCCGTTGTCGGTCGCACCGGAGGAGGCGTCCCACGAATCGAAATGCGCCGAGAGCATGACGAATTCATCCGGCTTCTCCCCTCCCCGCATCGTACCGACAGTGTTATACGTCGGCGCGGGGTCGAGGTTTTTCGACACGGCCTCGATGCGCACTTCCGGGTTGTCCCCGTACTCGGCGAGCCGGAAAAGGAGGTTATAGTCTTCGAGGCTCAAAGCGACGGCCGGGATCTTCGTCGCCCGAGTGTCGAATACCCGGTAGGAACCCCATCCCGTGGACCAGAGGGACGTGATCACACCCGCCGCTCCGGCCTCTTCCAGTACCAGCGAAAGAGAATCGGCCTTGATATTGGCGGCTGCCAGCCGGTGTTCCCAGTTTCCCCTGATCCTTTCACGGAGGGCCTTCAGGCTGTCAAACGACTCCTTCGTGCCGAACTCCTCCCAGTTTTTATCGGGGCGTCCGGTCGGCTGAGGCTGCGAGACGAGAACGAGCTTCCCGCGGACCGACGGGAGCCATTTCTGAAACGACGCGGAATCCGGCGCATCGGCGAGCACGATGAGAGGCGCGGTGACGCCCCCTTTGCGCGTCCCGGGGCTGAACGCGAGCATCGTCCCTTCGAGCGTCCGCACGCGCGGGGACAGGAGGTCAATGTGGGTGGTCCCACGCTCCCAGCCCCGCCAAGTGCCGTATTGCTGGTTCGCGGCCTCAATCCCCCACTTCCCGTACTTCGCTACAGCCCAGTTGTGGGCTTTCATCATCCCGGGAGAACCGACGAGGCGCGGCCCGATGACATCGAAAAGCTCATGAGCCAGGAGGGGCAATTGCGTCGAATCCATCGCCTCAGTCCAGATTTTCCGGATGACCGGATCGTCAGAAGGGAAAGTCTGCGATGCCGCAATCGCACAGCAGGCGACCAGAAGGAGAGCGTGAACGCCCAGTCGTCGATTCATCGATTAACCCATCGGGGTGTATGTGGAAGGAGATCTCACGCGGCTGGAAGAAGAAAGGAAACTGCGGCTACAAAGTCAACGGATTTTAAGCTCAGCGATCCCTTCCAGGATCTCCTCCCGGGGAAGGTTTCCCGCCCGGAGGTCCAGGTCCGACTTCATCAAAAGCCTCCGGTAGAACTGCAGTCCGTCCGGCGCGAATTCGGGCGTTGCCGCAAGTATGTCGAAAAGCACGTTTTCGGCCCTGTCGAAGTGCCCCGTCCCTTCATGGTAGGCCATGAGCTTTTCCAGGAGTCCAGGCGATAGCGCGAACCCCGCAAGTCCCGCAAGAAGTGCGTCAACATGGTCCGTGTGCTCTGGCGCGAGAGCCTTTCCCTCCTGCAACCACGCGTCGATCAGCAGCTCGAGCGATTTCAGATTGAGAAGACCTGCTTCGTCCTCTTCCCCCATCATGGATCGTATTTCAGCCTCCTCCTTCAGGAGAAGTCCGAGTATGTATGATTTGGGAATCGCCAGCGACGGGTCCGTGCCGAGGAGAACCATGAGCTGGGCGGGACTGAGCTGACGGATAAGCGTGTGGTCGATGCCGAGGAGCGTCTTGCCGGTGGCCTCAATCTCAAGCAGGGCGTGAGGGAAGTCTTTCTGGTTCTTCAGAAACAAGATTCTGGCCAGCATCTTGGCGAGCATGCTGACCATGCGCATGAAGTAATCCTGCTCGATCATGGGCGTACGCTGAAGCCTCCTGCATTGGACATACAGGAGAAAGGATAGCGCAATTCACCCTCTTTTGCAAACGGGCGCGGCTTTCAATCCGGAAACAT
>DASVIU010000098.1:0-2254 GCA_036386275.1 Bacteroidota bacterium
TGACAGACGTCACGCCACTCGGGCTGAACTTCCAGGCGGGGAAATTCGACCTCCCGTTCGGCAACCTGGGAGAGCGCCGGTTCCCGCGGAAGAACTTCCTGTACGGTCTCCCCTCGATATATGAATACCGGATGGCGCTCCCGGACCATTTCTCCCCGGGGCAGGATTATCAGGTGGTCCCGGAGAGGGAGATCCTCGCCGGTGCGGGACAGGGGCGGGGGATGCGGCTGCTCGACCTCGGGATGTACCATCCTGGTGCCATGGTCTTCGGATCGGCCGGAATACTCGATTATGCATTCGCGGTCACGACCGGCACGGTAAGCACGTCGTCCTACAGCTCCGACAACTACAACAGCGACCTCGGAAAGCTCGCTCGTCTCGCCATCACGCCGATGACAGGCCTCACGATAGGGGGCGCATATTCATGGGGGGCATACATGCAGGCGTTCTACCCACTCCCCGGAAATGACAACCTCAACAACTACACGGAGAGAGCTGCGGAGGTTGATCTGGAATTCAGCCGCGGCCATGCCGTACTCTACGGAGAGGCGGTGTACTCGACGTTCGGCGTCCCCACCACAACGGGAGACCAGAACCTCAATGTGCTCGGGTATTATGTCGAGGGGAAATACACACTCGTTCCGCGGCTCTACGCGGCGCTCCGTGTGAGCGGGCTGGAGTTCGGCAATGTGCGCATCGGCGGTATCGAGCAACCATGGGATTACACTATTGTCGAATGGGAAGGCGGGCTCGGATATTTCATCGACAAGGATGTGCTGCTGAAAGCCGTCCGGCGGGAGACACGCACGCGGGGGGGGAGCGGGCCGAAAGACAACCTCACTGTGCTGCAGCTTGTGGTGGCATACTAACCGTCACGCTCAAAAACGGCGTGATCGTTGATCCCGCCGGTTTCGGGCGGGCGACAGGAAACGGATGACATTCAGGAATAAGATACTGATCTCCATCTGGGGCGTGGTCCTGAGCCTGCTCGTGATCACGTTCTTCATCATCAACTACTGGACGCGCAGCCGGTTCGAAGAGACGTTCGCGCGGGAGCTGAGCGCCGGCTCCTCCACCGTCATGGTCCAGGAGAAGCTCCAGTCAGCCGAGCTGATACGGGCGTGCTCGGTGATCGCGGAATCCCCGCGCCTCCGGGCTGTCGCCGAGCTTGGGGATGAAAACACCGCCTACCAGCTCCTGAAGGAGATGAACCAGACCACGCTGAGTCAGGCGGTCGTCCTGACGGACAGGACGGGGAGGCCGCTCGTGCAAATGCTCCGGGGGAAGAAGGAGCGGTGGGACATCTCGGGCTCGCAGACTATTCAGAACGCCCTGCTCCTTATTTCTTCCACCGACGTCTCTCCCATCGCAGGACGGATCTACAGGATCGTCTCCGTCCCTGTCGTGATAGCGACAGAGCTCGTGGGGACGCTCACGATCGGCTTGGAGATCACGCCGGCGGACCTGGCCGCTCTCAAACATATAACGAACAGCGATCTGGTGCTCGTCCACAGGATGACCCCCATCCTTGCGACATTCGATTCCGCCGAAGCGATATCCCTCCTTTCCGCCATGGGCCCCGGTCCGGAGAATGCCCCTCGCCCGGAACACGACTCCGCGGCGACCCCCATCAGGCTCTCAACGGGAACAGAGACATATCTCGGAACCTCATTCCGCCTGGACCGGTCCGCAGGCAATGACTCGAGCACGGTGGTGTATCTCATCATCAAGCCGCTGAGCCGGGAGGTGCGGCGGGCGATGGCCTCGATACTCGGAACATTCGGCATCGTGTCGCTCATCTTCCTGGCCCTGACGACGGTGATCGGGCTCGTCATCTCCCGCAGCATGACGCGTCCCATCTCGGAGCTCGTGCAGGGGACGACGGAGATCAGCCGCGGAAACTACGATTATGCGATATCCGTCGGGGGGAAAGATGAGCTGGGAATTCTCGCCCGGAGGTTCATGGCAATGAGCTCTTTCCTCAAGGAGAAGATCAATGAGCTGGGGAAGGTAAACAGGGACCTCCTGGAGAGAAACAGGGACCTCGACGAAACGGTCCGGAAACTGCGCTCGGCCCAGGAAGACCTTGTCAGGAGCGAGCGCCTGGCCGCCACAGGGAAGATGACCGCCCAGCTCGCACACGAGGTGAACAACCCCATTCACAACATTCAGAGCTGCCTGAAGACCGCACTGGGCCGTCTCCCGGAGGGGACGAAGGGTCGCGATCTGATTGACGTGGCATACGAGGAGGTCA
>DASVIU010000099.1:0-1744 GCA_036386275.1 Bacteroidota bacterium
CATTTGTCGAGGTGTTCGCGATCTGGTTGGCGGCCAGCGGGAACGCCCGCCGCATCGGATAGATCAGGTTGAGCACCTGCAGGGGGCCGTTGTCAAAGACAAACCGCTCGAACTGGTAGCCCAGCAGCGCGCCGATCGACTGCCCGTTGCGCATCCCTTCCATTATGTCCAGCGCCCGCCGCACACGCCGGGAGGAGAGGTTAACGGCCAACCGCCCTTCATTGGCACTGTATCCGCTCCGGAGGACGGCCGCTGTTGTGGCGTGGTTGAGCGATGGTGCGTGAATCAACCCTTCGTTTGTACTATCCTGCATCAACGGAGTCTTATCGTGAAGGTTGATCTTGCTCGCGAGGTCTTCGGGAAGGAGCGCAGGAGTGAGGACATTGTTCTTCGGCCGAAGAATCTCAATCCAGCCATACGCCCCGAGAAATAATCCGCCACCCCCCTTTTCCTCTGATCCGATCCGCATTTGCTCCAGACGGGCGGTGATCAGTCCTGTCTTCCATGCATCAAGCCGGTAGCATGTGGTATCGATATGTTCTGCAAAGACACGCTCCAGCCGTGCCGTGGCGACAGGGGCGAGACGTTCCAGGGCGTCGATTTGCTCGCCGAGGCCGGTATCAACAACATGGATATTATGCGCTATATGGTCACCCAGCAAGAGATTGGGCTGACCGGTGATCTGCGCCTCTGGACGGAACAGGGACTCGTACCGGCTCTCGCTGCCACTCTGCGTTTCCTGCAGATGCACGAAGTCGGGCTCGCGGTACAGATCGCCTGTCTCCGCGATCAGTCCGGCTCCGACCTTCAGACGGATGCCGGTGTTGAAGAAACTGGTCTGGAGCGCGTTGCGCAACAACAGGTAAAGAAGCGCGGCCGGTTTGACATCGCCATCAAACCCAGCTTCCTGCTGGAGGCGCGCGATGCCGCTCTGCGCTGCATCAATGAGCCACCCGATGTAATTGTGATCTCCGGCGTACTTCCGGATCCCATCCTTTTCAGAAAGAGGACGATCGTCGACCACCGGCCCGTTAAGGGGCGTCTGACGCGCCTTGAAGACTTTGTTGAGAATGTCCGGAACCGCGGTTCCGTCATACCCGAAGCTCCGCAGAAGGGCAAGAGGGATTGCGGAGGGGAAGAGTCCCAGGAAACTCATCGCAATGGAGGGATCGAGAAAGGACGATTCATAAAACTTTTGCCGCATGCTGTCGACCTGCAGCGGATAGTATTCTGCCGAGGCCGGATGAAGCCCCAGCACGTCGAGAAGAATCTGATGCGGGTCACCTCCCTGCTTGCCGATGTAGCTGACATTCCCGAGGAGCGCTTTCCAGTCATTCTCCATCCGCCCGAGGATATTATAGAGTCGCCCCGGGAATCCCTTCTGTTCTTCCGGGCTGAACCACGTGATACGCTCGAACGCGGTTGCCGGGAGGATCCCGTAAGGCTGTGTCCCGATCCGGAGGACCGGGAGAGGGCCTCGCCCGCTGACGTAACGCGTAAAGAATGAGCGTGTCGCGTCGATTTCAGCATTCGGAAACACGGGGGCAAGGAGCGTCTTCATCATATAGCCGAGCGTCCCCGGCCAGAGTGCAATCTGCATGGCACGCGCTTCAACCTGGTCCGTCCCCCCCCCGTTGGGAATCTGCTGGACGAGATCGTGGCCGAGCCCGAGCAAACGGGCCAGCCACTCCCCGTCCTGGCGTCTCAGCGGATCGCTCTCGAGCGTGTACTGCAGGCTATTCCT
>DASVIU010000100.1:0-2837 GCA_036386275.1 Bacteroidota bacterium
AATGATCGCTTCGACCCGCGGGTCTTCCTTCATCTGTTTGTAGCGCTGACGGTACGCGCCCAGGATATTCGTCAGGTCTTCGACGGAATAGAGGGCCGGCGACAGGTCGTGCCGCCTGTGCTCGACGACGACCTCGTGGAACCCTACCCCCGACATCGAGCGGTACACGCCGTCGATCCGCCTGACCCGGTCCCCCTCCCGCGAGAGCGCGGGAAATTTGTTCCCCACGACCCGCACTTTCCATCCTTCGCGGTCCCCAATCCTGTATGTCTCGGCGGCGCTCATCGATTCGTTCCCCGGGCAGAACGGGCACCCGGGATCGAATGCCGGAGCGGGATCAATCGTCTTTTTCGGCCGAACAAACTCGTCCGGCCTCCTGGCGCGTTCTGTGGCGATGATTACCCACTCGCGGGTGATGATGTTCTGCCTGAGCTCCGGCATGGCGCGCTGTCACTTTCCCTGGTCGATCTGGGAGAGTACCTTCTTGACGTCGACTTTCTTAACCCAGGGATCGATCTCCGCGACCGGCCCCGTGACATCGATCGTCACACTCAGGACAAGCGTTCTTTTCACAACACCATCCTCGGGCATCTTCATGTCCACGCGGGAGAGCTGTTTCGTATCCTTCAGGGCCACGGGATCGAAGTAGATGGCGATCCGCTCCGAGCCGTTTTCGACGTTTGATTTCAGCGCGATGACTCCCGGGTGCTCGAACACAACGGCGTCGGGATCGATTGCAGCGCCCGGGTTGCTGTTGAGCCTCACGGTGACCTGTATGGGATCTTTCTGCGATTCCGTCGCTTTGAGCTGCATCGCCCCGGCCTTCTGCTGCATTTCCTGGGCAATCTGGGACATTGCCGCATAGTCCCCCTTCGCCTGCGCCTCCGCTATTTTCTTCTGGTATTCCTTCTGGAGGTCCTTGTTCTCTTCTTCCGTCTTCTTCTGTGTTCCGAACTTCCTGTCCGCTGAGCCGCTGATCAGATTGTACTTGCCGGTGCTCGTGTTCTTGTAGGCCTCAGTTGGGAGATTGAAGTTTTCGTGCTCGAGGGAATACCCTGCAGGTTGGCCAAGCGCCTCCAGAACGGCAACCATCTTCTTCTTGACGACGGAGACCTCGTCTCTCGTCAGCGGATTCTCATTCTGTGCGCCAGCGCCCCCGGCTGTAAGCCCGGTTGCAAGCCCGGTTGCTAGAAGGAGGACGGGGATGGCGGGCAGCGAAAGTGAGCGAAGCATGGGGAACCTCCTGGGGTGTGGAATTTGATTTTGAGCGGGTGTCACGCTGGATTATGCGCCGGGAACATCTTCGGACTCCTCATCCGGGCCCGAAAGCGCCTCCGGGTGGGCGATGAACAGTTTCGAGCAGAAATCGCCCGAAAACTTCCCTTGTTTCCTGCACTGTGCGAGTGTTTTCCGGACGGCGGCAAGATCGTCTGCGGCGCTTGAAAAACAGAAATTCTCAAGTGTTGCACCGCATTCGGTGCAGAATATCTCCCCTCCTGCGGGGGCTGTGCCCCGTTTCTCCTCCCTGTCGCGGGCGGAGGGGCGTTTCCGTTTCGATTTCCGGTCTCCGGTTTTCATGTATCTGTGGCAGCAGAGGAGTGAACGTCAGGCGCAATATAGAGAATAGTTGGGAAAGGAGAAAGCCCGCGGGACAACGGCGTCGATCACGGAGAAGATGGGGAAGCTGTGACGCGTTCAGTTCCCCCGCGGTCCGGGGACGAGGTGCTCGGTAAGGTACTTCGTCAGTAATCCATACAGGTGGCGCGTCGTCCCCTCACCTTCATAGATGCCGTGGGAGCGGTTCGGGTACGCCATCATTGTGAACTGCTTGTTTCCCCGGACGAGCGCATTGATGAGCCTCTCCGAGCCCTGGTAATGGACGTTGTCGTCGCCCGTACCGTGGACGAGGAGGAGATTCCCCCTGAGGCTGTCCGCGAACGTGATGGGAGACCCCAGTCGGTATCCCTCCGGGTTACCTTCGGGGAGACCCATGTACCGTTCCTGGTATATCGCATCGTAAAGTCGCTGGTCGGGTACCGGCGCGACCGCCATTCCCGTCTGATAGAGATCCGGGTACCTCAGGAGCATGTTGAGCGTCATCGATCCGCCCCCGCTCCATCCCCAGATCCCGATCCGCGTGGAATCGACATATGCCCACCGCCGGATGCGGCGCATCGCCGCCGCCTGGTCCGCCGATGCAAGAATTCCGATCTGCCGGTAGATCGATTTGCGCCACTCCCTGCCCCGGGGGGCGGGCGTTCCCCTGTTGTCGATGCTCAGGACGATATACCCCTGTTGTGTCAGCATCAGGTGCCAGAGATAGGTGCTCCCGCCCCAGCGGTCGAGGACCGTCTGCTCTGCGGGTTCGCCGTAGATCGTCTCCAGGACAGGATACTTTTTCGCCGGGTCGAATCCGGGAGGGAGCATCTTCCATCCGTCAAGCAGGATTCCTCCCCCGATGTCCACGCGGAAAAACGTCGACTCGCCCCTCTTCAGCACGGCGAGTGCACGCCTCAGGTCGGCGCGGTCCGCAAGCACCCGGATCACCCGGTGATCCGGAAGGCTCACAAGATCGACGACGGGGGGGACGGAGAATCTCGAATATGTGTGAAGAGCCCACCTGCCGTCCGGGGAGACATCGTAGCTGTGCGTCCCCGGTTCCCCGGGGGGTGTGATCCTCCCGGCTTTCCGGTCTCCCTTCAATGAAAGTCTGTAGAGATAGCGCTCGCAAGGATTCTCCGGCGATGCACTGTAATAGACCCACCCGCCGGCGGGGTCCGCACGGACCACGTGCTGGATGTCAAAATCTCCCGGCGTCAGGAGACTCTGTTTTTTCC
>DASVIU010000101.1:0-1506 GCA_036386275.1 Bacteroidota bacterium
CACGCTGTTCCACCTGCCGACAGCGGAAGCATTCGACAGGAAGCGCTCGGAGGTGTCATCGCTCCACACGCTGAGCAAGCTCGTGACGCAGGTGTTCGATTTCAACGAGCTCGTCGACAACGTGACGTCGATGACCCTTCAGGTGGTCGGAGCCTCGTGCTGCTGGCTGGAGATCATTACCGACGCCGGGGGGGAGGCCTCCTACGGGGTGCAGGTGGCGGCGATGAAGAACATCACGCAGGAGGAGGTGGATCTGCTCGTGTCCCCGGAACGGCGGGGGATCCGGGACGGCGTTGTAAAGGACCGGAAAGCGGTCGTTGTGGACGACATCGAGCGCGATCCCCGGTTTGTGCATCTGAAAAAACACCGGGGGATTGCGGGCTCGCTTGTCGTCGTCCCGCTCGTCTCGCACACGGGGCTGGCCGGCATTCTCTATGCGGCGAAAAAGGAATCGTTTGGATTTGTCAGAGACGACGTCGATGCGATCTCGGCCTTTGCCGACCAGGCGACGGTGGCGATCGAAAACTCGCGGCTCATAAGGGAATCGCTCGAGAAGGAAAGGCTCTACCGGGAGATGCTCGTCGCCCAGGAGATGCAGAAGCGCCTGCTCCCCCAGCACGTGCCCGTGGCCCCCACGATCGATCTCGACGCGATATCCACGCCGGCGTTCGAGGTCGGAGGGGACTACTACGATTTCATGGAGCTCGTGGACGGAAGGATCGGCATTGTGGTCGGGGACGTGTCGGGGAAGGGCGTATCGGCGGCGTTCTACATGTCGGAGATGAAGGGGATCTTCCAGGCGCTCGGACGGATTTGCTCGTCGCCGAAGGAGTTCATGGTGAGGGCGAACGAGGCGCTGGCCGGTTCTATTGACAAACACTCGTTCGTTAGCTTAATTTACGCCATTCTGGACCCGATCTCAGGCCGCCTCACCGTGGCGCGGGCGGGACACTGTCCCATGCTCCACATCAGCGGGGAGAATGTGGCGTACGTCCGCCCCAACGGCCTGGGGATGGGGTTGAGCCGGGGAGCGACATTCGACGACGCGATCCAGGAGGAAGTGATTCCCCTCGGCAAAGGGGATGTCTGCGTGCTCTATACGGACGGCGTCACGGAGGCGCGTTGCGGGGATGACGAGTTCGGTTACGAACGTCTGATGGCTGCAGCGCGCGCGGCCCGGGAGAAAAATGCGGCCGGCATCAAGGAAGAGATATTGGCGACCGTCAGCAGGTTCACGGAGCACCGGGCGAACGACGACGACCTGACGCTGGTCGTCTTGAAATGGAACGGACCCGACAGGCGCGGTTAACGCGCGATTTGAAACCGGAGGACCATCGATGAGTGAATTCAAGATCGGACAACGCGAAGTGGAGAACGTCAACATCCTCGAGCTCAAGGGGTACCTCGACGCCCACACGGCGCCGAAGCTGGAAGAAGCCTTCCAGAACCTCCTGAAGAGCCAGCGGTTCCGGATCGTCGTCAACTGCAGGGACCTTTCCTACATCA